>JBFMDX010000041.1 GCA_040753795.1 Thermodesulfobacteriota bacterium | reverse complement strand
TATTTTCAATAAAATCAAGCATATAATTTGATTTTTGACTGGTTTTTAAAGAAAAAAAATTGTAATTTTTAACCATAAAAACGGGGGCTCAAACGACAGGCTGTTGGACAGCCTGTTTAGCCTTCCAGTTCTTCAGTCTTTGAGTTCCAAAGGGTTGGTGGATAACTTTGCTACCATAGCCCATTGACCGGCCGGATACAAGGCCCTCTGGAAAATGTCTTCCGGCCCGATGTCGGCCGCCCGACTCAACGGCAGTTGCCGCCCGCCATGATCGCTGAACGAACAAAACGGGTTTGTTGCGGCCATCAATATGATATAGTAAACATCTATGCCTGAATGGAAAAAGCCATCCGCTGGCGTGTTGATTATCTACAGGCAAACCTGGCGGCTTTAAAAAGGACTTGTCATGATCCGACCGATTTACCTCGACTATAACGGCACCACGCCCCATGACCCGGAGGTTGTCGCGGCCATGAGGGTTTATCTGGAGACCGAGTTCGGCAACCCGTCCAGTTCCCACTGGTACGGTATTAAGCCCCGGGAGGCGGTGACGGAGGCCCGGCGCCAGGTGGCCGGGCTGCTGGGCTGCGCGCCGGACGAAGTGATCTTCACCAGCGGCGGCACCGAATCCAACAACCAGGCCGTCAAGAGCATGGCCGGCGCCCGGCGGAACCGCGGCAACCATATCATCACGTCAGCGGTCGAACACCCGGCCATCCTGGAGGTCTGCCGCTTCATGGAGCGGCACGGTTTCACCGTCACCCGCCTGCCCGTGGATGAAACCGGCCGGGTCAATCCGGCTGACGCGGCCGCCGCCATCCGGGCGGAAACCATTCTGATTTCCATCATGCACGCCAACAACGAGGTGGGCACCATCCAGCCGGTGGAGGAAATAGCGGTCCTGGCGAAAAAGGCCGGCATCCTCATGCATACCGACGCGGCCCAATCCCTGGGGAAAATCCGCGCCGGTGTAGACGAGCTGGGAGTGGATCTGCTGACCGTCGCCGGGCATAAACTCTACGCGCCCAAAGGGATCGGCGCCCTGTATATCCGCCGCGGCATCGAGCCGCAAATCTTCTGCCACGGCGCCGGGCAGGAACGGGGAATCCGGGCGGGCACGGAAAACGTGCCGGGAATCGTGGGCCTGGGAAAGGCCTGCGAGCTGGCCGCCGCCGGCCTGGAAGAACATGGCGCTCATTTGAAAACCATGCGCGACCGGCTTGAATCCGCTTTGCGTGCCGGTCTCGTTGAAATTCGTTTTAACGGCCATCCGGACCTGCGCCTGCCCAACACCTCCAGTGTGTCGTTTTACGGGCTGGATGCCAACCGCATCCTGGAGGAGATCGGCCTGGAGGTGGCCGCCTCGGCCGGCGCCGCCTGTCATTCGGACCACGTGGAGATCTCCCACGTGCTGACGGCCATGGGCGTTCCCGAAGCCTGGGCCAGGGGAACCCTGCGGTTTTCCTCCGGCCGGATGACCACGGCCGGGCAAATCGACCGGGCCGCCGAGGTGATCATCGCGGCCGTGAAAAAACTGCGGAAGGAAGGCGCCCATGCCGGAACTGCCGGAAGTTGAAACCGTTGTCCGGGGCTTGCGCACGGCCGTTACCGGGAAAGTTCTAGCCGGTGTCGTTTGCCGCTATACCAAGATCAACCGGGACAATCCCCGGGGGTGGCGCCGGATGCTTACGGGACATCGATTTCTAACCGTCCGCCGCCGGGGCAAGAACATTCTCATGGACCTGTCCGGCGGTCTGACCCTGTGGGTTCATCTCAAGATGACCGGCCATTTTTATTTCGCCGACCTGGACACGCCGCCCGGCCCCCATGACCTGGTGCTGTTTGACCTGAAGGGGGAAGACCGCCAGCTGCGGTACCAGGACACGCGGCGGTTCGGCCGGGTCCGGCTTTTTCTCACCAATACGGTGATGGAACAGAAGGGCCTGGCCGACCTGGGCCCGGAGCCGCTGGAGATTACGCGACCGGATTTTGTCGCCCGCATGAACCGAACCGGACGCATGATCAAGCCGGCCCTGCTGGACCAGCGCTTTCTGGCCGGCATCGGCAACATCTACGCCGATGAATCCCTGTTCCGGGCGAAGATCCATCCCCGGGCGCAAACCAACGGCATTTCAGCACGCAAGGTCAATGCCCTGTATGACGCCATCCGGGACGTGCTGACCGCGGCCATCGCCAACATGGGCACCACCGTGGACACCTTTGCCGGGGTGGAGGGGGAATTCGGGGGGTTCCAGAGCTATCTCCAGGCTTACGGCCGGGAAGGAGAGCCCTGTCTGAACTGCGGCGGCACCATCCGCCGGGAAGTTATCGGTTCCCGGTCGGCGCACTATTGCCCGCGCTGCCAACGCGTTTAATATGTACTTTTCTTTGGCGCAAAGAAAAGTACCAAAAGAAACATTTCCCGGCAGCGCCGGTCCCGCCTGCGGCGTGACTTCCCTCGCGTGGACGGTTTTTTCGGCGCGGGCAGAAACTCGCTTGAGAACCGGTCTTAAAGCATGTTTTCCGGTTCGAGCATAATCCTTCTTTTATCGTATTTTCACAAAACGCGGCGCTCAAACAGTCTGCCCGCTTTTTCCGAAAAAACCGCCCACGCTCGGCAGCGCTGCATCGGGCAGGGAGCCGGCATCTTTTTTTTCATCGCCATAACGGGCTACCTTCCAGAGGCGGACTTGCTGACGCTTCACTGCATACCCGGCGTCCGCCAGAATTACAACAACCCAGGGCTTGCGGCTTTCTATGCTCCTATCGAATATTGAATCTTAAAAATAATAAGATTCTCAATAACATGTCTTTTGGGCATGGAAACAAGAAATACCCGATTTCTGCAAACGGGCAGAATTTATTTTAACACTTCGGAAACATATGTTATTCTCACGACCATCCAGCCCATCATTATCCGCTTGTATTTAATGGAAGATCAGGCAAAATACAAAAAAAGGGACAAAAACGAGAATCACAATAATATTAATGTTCAAGTAAGCTTTCGCAGAATTGTTTAATAATAACAGTACATTAAAGTAAGGCTTAGGGATGAGCCGACCCGCATTTGAGGTGGCGGATATATTTCGCCAGTATGG
>JBFMDX010000040.1 GCA_040753795.1 Thermodesulfobacteriota bacterium | reverse complement strand
GCAAAAAAGCCTGGCGTCGGAGATGTTTTAAACAAATTTTCAAAGAGCAGGCGATCAACTAACGAAATCGGATCGCAAAAAGTCAAAAATATATAGGAAGGCTGCGAGACAGCCTGTAAAGCCTTCCGCTACACAGGGCTGTTTCTCAAAAAGCATGACAACACTTTTCCGTTGACCTGACAGTAGGGCAATCCTTGTGACTGCTCATCCGCAGAGGCGACTGGCGGGTCGCCCCTGCCGGGAAAATGCACGCCTGTATCGGAGGAACAAGGTATTAATTGACAGGGCCGGGTCTTTCTGGCATAGGTTGAAAAACCGTCGTTCAATTACAAATGACAACAATCATAATGATTGGATGGGAGCCATGAGCGGAATCGGTCTTATCTTCAACCCCTATGCCGGCAAGAACAAGAAGAATCCCCGCCTGGAAGACGAATTGCGGGGCATCCTGGGCGATCACGGCCAGTTCGTCCGCACCGACGACAAGGAGAGCCTGGTCCGGGCCGTGCAGGATTTCCATAAAAAAAATGTCGACATCATCGCGGTCAGCGGCGGCGACGGCACCCTGCACCAGGTCATTTCCGTTCTGGCCGAGGTGTACGGGGACCAGCCCCTGCCGAAATTCGGCTTCCTGCGCTGCGGCACCATGAACACGGTGTCCAAGTCCATCAAGTTTAAAGGCAAATCCACCGAGATCCTGGGGCATATTGTCAAAACCCATGTTGCCGGCGGGTCATTCGGATACTTTGATCAGCCCACCATGAGAGTCAACGACCGCTACGGGTTCATGACCGGCGCCGGCGTGGTCGCCCGTTTCCTGCAGGTCTATTATTCGGCCAAAAAGCCCGGCCCGGTCCATGCCGCCGGCATGGTGGCCCAGATGATCTTCAGCGCCGTATGCCGCACCGGCTATAACCGGAAGATATTCAGTCCCATCAAATGCCGGATGACGGTGGACGGTCGGGAAATCCCCCAGGACGAGTACCTGTATATTCTGGCCTGCACCATCCGGGAACTGGGCCTGGGCTTCACGCCCACTCCCCGGGCCTATGAAAAGCCCGGCCATTTTCACCTGTTTGCCGGCGCCGTCACGCCGGCCGGCCTGGTGCCCAAGGTGCCCGCCATCTGGCTGGGCAGGGATTTTACGCATCCGAAACTGTATTACAACGGCATTGCCGCCGAGATGACGCTGGAACCCCTGGAGCCGATTCCCTGGATGATCGACGGCGATGTCTATTCCACCGACCAGCCCCTGCGGTTTTCCGTGGGGCCGACCATTTCCCTGATTGTCTCCTGACGGATAGTCAAATCGTCTTGCCGTTATGTGAGGCCGATCGCACGGGTGAAGCCGTGCCAATGGCATCACTTCTCTTTGCCGGAAGGCTCTGCTTCGATGACGGCTATTTCCCAGAAGAACGGATCTCGCTCCTGGCAGGTGATCTTTTCGGAAAATTCGTGGGTTCCAAACGCCGGAAGGGCATTGATGGAGATGGTGGTTTCCCAGAGCGGTTCTTTAAAATTATTCAGGGCGGTAAATATGATCTTCACGTTTCGCTTCTCGGTATGGGTGGTGCTATTGATTTTGCCGGTGAAGGTGCAGGAAAAAACGCGGCCGCCGTACTTGCGGGATTGATAAGACCCCCGATTCACCTCAAGGCCTTCATAGGAGTAATGCTCGTTGATCCTGCCGCTGGTTGAGGACGTGGTGACCGACTGGACAGAGTTGGAAAGGGTGGCGGAGGCCGACTTCGCAAAGGGGGCCCGGACGACCGCTGCCGAAGCGATCACGGCCAGTAAAAGAACGATGACGGATTTTATCCTGAATTCCATGGATGCCTCACGGAGATGTTTGGGGGTTATTCTGCTGGTTATCATGGCCGGTTTTTTATGTCAATTTTCAGCAAGCGGGTGGGTGATTCATCCTTTGTCCAAACTGCGTTCGGACGCCGCTCTTGAAGTTTTACCACCCCTGGTGCTAAAAAGCAGGGCATGAACGCAGCGCTGAACGAGAAATATCCGCGAAACCCGGCTCCCAGACCGCCCGTGGCTCTCATGGAGAACGTCACCGCCCTGCGGTGCGGCCGGCCGGTGTTTGAAAATACGGACTGGACGATCCGCGCGGGAGAACACTGGGCCGTCACCGGAGAAAGCGGGGCCGGCAAATCCACGCTCCTGAATATTCTCTGTCGTGAAATTCCGGTGGTGTCCGGCCGCCTGGCCTTTTTCACGTTTCCGGAAGAGACCGTATCGGCAACCGATCCGGCCGCAACGGCCGGAGCCGTGGTATCCCTGGAGTCCGGTCACGGCCTGATCGGCCGTCATGCCGCTTATGCCCAGGCCCGCTGGCAGAGCTTTGAAGGAGACCTGTGCCCGACCGCCGCCGAATTGCTGTGCCCCCGGAGCGTTGAAAGCCGCCTGGCTTTTCAGGTGGACGGACCCCTGCCGGACCCGGCCGGGTGGCAGGCCCGGCGGCAATATGTCACGGGCTTGCTGGAAATTGATTACCTGCTGGACCGCAAAGTCCTGCACCTGTCCAGCGGCGAAGGCAAGAAACTGCTCCTGGCCCGGGCCCTGATGAAGGCGCCCCGGCTGCTGCTCCTGGACGACCCCTTCAGCGGCCTGGACGCGGATTTCCGGGAAAGCCTCCGGCAATGCCTGGACCAGCTCATGGCCGATCCCGGCGGACCGACCCTGGTGATCGCCACGCCCAGGCCCCGGGAACTTCCTTCCGGCATCACCCACCTGGTCCAGGTCGCCGGCGGCCGGATCGTCCGTCAAATGCCCCGGCCGCCGGACATGAGCCGGGTCCCGGCC
Organism: Thermodesulfobacteriota bacterium; assembly: GCA_040753795.1. Classification (NCBI taxonomy): domain Bacteria; kingdom Pseudomonadati; phylum Thermodesulfobacteriota; species Thermodesulfobacteriota bacterium. The sequence goes on along the minus strand of JBFMDX010000040.1, from coordinate 1,104 downwards.
GATCCCGCGCCCCTCCGGACGGAGGGGCTGGAGTTGCCGGAGCGGGTTTTTCCCGGCCCCCTGCGCCTCCGTTCGCCCGGTTCTTCCGGCGGCCGCGGGGAAACGCCCCTGTTTGCCGTCACCAGCGCCACGGTCCGGTATGGTGCCGCCGTGATTCTTGACAACGTTTCCTGGACCGTGCGTCCCGGTGAGAACTGGGCCCTTCTCGGTCCCAACGGCGCCGGCAAATCCACCCTGCTTTCCCTGATCATGGGCGACAACCCCCAGTGCTATGCCAACGACGTCCGCGTTATGGGCCGCCGGCGGGGAACGGGCGAGACCATCTGGGATGTCCGGGCCGACATCGGTTATCTTTCACCGGACCTTCAGGCCCGTTATCCCGGATCAACGCCCTGCCGGCAGGTTGTCCTGTCCGGGTTCACCGACACCATCGGTTGCTTCGGGAGCTACAGCCCCGCCCAGGAGCAATATGCCCTGGACTGGATGCAAAGCCTGGGGATCGCGGAACTGGCCGGCACCCCCCTGGGCCTGCTGACCCCGGCCCGGCAGCGGCTGGTCCTCCTGGCCCGGGCCCTGGTCAAGGACCCGCCCCTGCTGCTCCTCGATGAACCCTGTTCCTCCCTTGACGCCGGCACCCGCCGGTTTATCCTCGATACTCTCAATTACCTCTGCCGGCTGAAACGGACCACCCTGGTCATCGTCAGCCATCACCCCGAGGAAATCCCGGAATCGGTCACCCGTGTGCTGTATCTGTCCCAGGGGAAAGTGGCGCGAATGGAATCGGACCGGACCGGCTGACCGGCGCCTGCCCCCGGAAACCTGCCTGTGCGTGAAATACTGTTCATCCTGGAATCTGAACAATGCATTGATAATACAATTTATGAATTATCGAGAATTTCCGCCGAACATTCCAAATCGGCACGAAAAGAAGAATCCAAAAAAATAGCGGCTATGAAAATAGCTGTTTAACTATCTGAATTGATGTTTCTTGTTTAATGCGACTGGTCTCGCATAAATCGCTTGTAATTGATCAATGTTATTGTTAATTATATCGCAAGGGGTTGTAATCGAGAAATTCCACATAATAACATTGTTCAAGTAAGC
>JBFMDX010000039.1 GCA_040753795.1 Thermodesulfobacteriota bacterium | reverse complement strand
TAAGTTATTAAGTTTTAAGTTTTAAGTGGTTAAGTTTTAAGTGATTAAGTTTTAAGTGGTTAAGTTTTAAGTGGTTAAGTTTTAAGTTTTAAGTGATTAAGTTTTAGGTGGTTACTTAAAACTTAAAACTTAACCACTTAACACTTAATTACTTATTCCTTCTTTGCCTAACGATTTCATACATGGCGATACCGCCGGCCACCGACGCGTTGAGGGAGTTGACGTCGTCTTTCTGCGGAATGGCCACAATCCAGTCGCATTTTTCCCGGACCAGCCGCCGGACGCCGCGGTCCTCGCCGCCGATGACCAGTGCCATGGGGCCGGTCAGGTCGGCATCATAGAGGGACACCCCGCCGGAGCGGTCAAGCCCGGCCACCCAGATGCCGCTTTCCTTGAGCCGGTCGATGGTCCGGGCGATGTTGGTCTCGCGGACGATCCGCATGCTTTCCATTGTCCCGGCCGAAGCCTTGGACACGGCCGGCGTGGGCGAAGCGGCGTTGTCGCCGGGAATGATCACGGCGTCCACACCGGCGCAGGCCCCGGTCCGGATCAGGGCGCCCAGGTTGTGCGGATCCAGAATGCCGTCGGCGATCAGCAGAAAAGTGTCTCCTGAAACGGCCTTTATCGCCGGCACGTCGTCCAGGGCGCTCAGCGGGTACCGGCCGACCTCGGCCGCGACCCCCTGGTGGGCGTCTGATCCGGTCATCCGCTTTAATTGATCGCCGCTGGTCACGATGACCGGTACGCCGATCTCGGCGGCCCGGCCGCGAACCGGGTCCGGATGTTTTTTATTCCGCTCCGATCCGGTCACATAAATCGCGTAAACCGTCCGGCGGCCGGCCGCAAGCGCGGCCATGACCGGATGAACGCCGTACAGTATTTCTCTTTTATGGCCGTCTTTCACCGGATACCGTTATCCTTTCGGGTTTCTGGAAGGCTGAACAGGTTGTCCAACAACCTCAAGCGATCGTCATTCCGGACGAGATCCGGAATCCAGAAGAATGAATCATATCAATATTTATACTGGGTCCCGGCTCACGTTCCGCTTCGCTCCACAGGCCGGGATGACGAATTAACGGACAGCCGGTGACGCCTTCCGCTACGGTTAAGGGCACCTCGATACCCTTAAGACGACCGGTAACCGGCGACAACGGCGATCAACTGATCGATGGCCGTGTCCAGGTCATCATTGACGATGACATGGTCAAAATCATGGCGCCGGGCCATTTCCTGCTGGGCGGCCGCCATACGCACGTCCATGGCCGCGGGGTCATCACCGCCTCGTGTCTCCAACCGCCGCCGCAGTTCCTCCAGGGAAGGCGGCAGAATGAAAATCCGGACGCTGTCGGGATAGCGGGCATGGATCTGGTCGGCGCCCTGGACATCGATGTTCAGCACCATGTCGATTCCGGCCGACAGCTTCTCCTCGATGGCGTCCGCGGCGGTTCCGTAATAATTGCCGTGGACCCGGGCCCACTCCACCCATCGATTGGTATCGATCCCGGCCCGGAACTGTTTTTCGTCAATAAAATAATAATCAACGCCGTTTTGTTCTCCCGGCCGGGGTGCGCGGGTGGTATAGGACACGGAACGGACCATATCCGGCAGCCGCTCCAGCAGACCGGCGCAGAGGGTGGTTTTACCGGCAGCCGAAGGGGCCGAAACGATAAACAGCCTCCCCCGCCGGTGAGGGCCGGATTGTCCTGATGCGTTTTTGTCTGGCTGCTGAAAAATGGTCATCATGTCTTGCCTGCCGCGACGGCTACTCCTCGTCAATCAGCCCCTGTCCGTTGATGGCGGCAAACCGCTGCGAAACCGTATCCGGATTGATGGCCGACAGCACCACGTGGTTGCTGGACATGACAATGATGGATCGGGTCTTGCGGCCCTGGGTGGCATCGATCAGTCGCCCGGCTTCAGCGGCATCGTTTCTCATCCGCTTGACCGGCGCGGAGCTGGACGAAATAATGGCCACGACCTCCTCGGCCACGATGCGGTTTCCAAACCCGACATTCAAAAGCTTTTGCGGCATTTCCACCCCATAATCAATCGACCCTTATTTTTTATTGTCATAGCAATGAATATGCCCCTGGCGTCCTTTATAATCCTTGACGCACTGCCCGGCTCCCAGCAGCAGCGCCAGCCGGTTGCCCAGCCGGTCGGGAATAATGCCGCGCAGGGCCACGGGCACCTTCAGTGTCCGCGGCCGGGCCACAACCTGCTGCCCCCGCTTGAGAGCGCTCTCCACAATGGCCCGGGCGATGATATCATGATTTTTGACCGGCGGCGTGATGAGCGCGCCCAGCCAGTTGAGCTTGAACCCCTCGAACATGCCGGTGAGAATGTTGCCGGGATGAATGGAGGAAAAACGCACGCCCTTTTTGCCCATGGCCTGGGCTTCCATGCGCAGCACATCGGTCAGCCCCCAGGTCGCCCACTTGGAGGTGACATAGGCGGCCAGCCCGGGCGTGCTGACGAAGGCGACCCCGGAAGCCACATTGACAATGTGCCCGGAATCCCGCTCGAGCATTTCCGGCAGGACGGCATGGATGGTGTAAAACAGGGAATTGACGTTCACATCCATCTGGCGGACAGCCTCTTCCACCGGCCGCTCGGTAAAAAATCCCGGCCGCACGAAAGCGGCATTGTTGATGAGAATGTCGATCCGGCCCATGTCCTGCCGGGCCTTTTCAACCAGGGCGAGTACCCGATCCCGGTCGGAGACATCCGCCGTGTAAGCAAACACCCGGCCGCCGGAAACGGTTTCCAGTTCCTTGACGGCGCCGGCCAGAGCCGGTTCATTGATGTCCCAGATGGTGACATCACACCCCTCGGCCAGGAGCCGCCGGGCGGTGTCCAGCCCGACCCCCATGGCCCCGCCCGTGACAATGGCCGTCTTTCCCCGTAAATTGATCATGATCTTCTCCCCTCTGACTGTGGCCTTATGTTTCCCCGGCTGCCCAATTCATCATTCCACATTCTGGACCTGCTCCCGCAGCTTCTCCAGCTCGATTTTGGCCGTGACCACCCTTTCCGAAACATCCGGGTTGCCGGTCTTGGAGCCCATGGTATTGAATTCCCGGTTGAACTCCTGAAGCAGAAAATTCAGTTTCCGGCCGCAGGGCTGATCATCCGCCACGGCCTTGCGAAACTGGTCAATATGGCTTTCCGCCCGGACAATTTCCTCGGAGATGTCGGCCTTGTCCACGTAAAAAGCGGCTTCCTGGGCGATTCGCGTCTCGTCGATCTGGACCATTTCATTGACCAGGGTGCGGACCCGCTCTCTCACCCGCTCGTAATATTCCGCCATCAGGTCGGCGCTCCGGCCCCGGACAAAAGAAACAATCGTCTCCAGCGTGTCCATTCGCGCCGACAGGTCGGCGGCAAGGAAAGCGCCCTCTTTCCGGCGCATTTCATTCAGGGCCTCGATGGTTGTTTCCACGGCTTCCCGGATGCAGTTCCATTCAAATTCACCCGGGGCCTCGGGTTCCCGGGAGGTAATCACCCCCTCGGCCCTGGCGATCAGATCCAGAGGGATTTCGCCGTTTAAGCCCAGGGTGTCCCGCAATTGAACCAGGGCATTATGATAACCGGCGGCCCGGGCGGCATCCACTTCGTAGCGAACGGACGGCTGATCCCGCTCATCCCGGATGAAAAGGGACATCTCCACGCGGCCGCGTTGAATGCGCTGGGAAATTAACTGCTTGATGTCGCCCTCGCAATGGCGGTACCGGGCCGGCAGCCGGATACTCGCATCCAGATAGCGGCTGTTATAGGTACGGATCTCGCAATCGACCACAAACCCGTTCCGCTCCGTCCTGGTTTCCGCGAACGCGGTCATGCTGATGATCATAAACAATCCTCTGGCTTCCCGGCCCCTTGAGCCCTCGAACCCTCATTTTTCAGGTCTATGACGTATCGGTTCCTGACCTGGGTTAAAAACGACTGCATGGCGCCATCGGCATAATCCGGATACGTCCAGGGAAGTGATTGAAACGCCTTGTCATAATACAGCAGGGTCAGGTCGGCGTAAATCCCGTTGCCGATGTAAATCCGATGGGCGAAATTCTTGCCGGTAGCCAGCACAAAGCGCTCCCGGAGCAAGTACCCGGGATCGATGTTGACCGCCCGCTTTCCGTCCCGGGTGTAAGTTTTCTCGATTTCGTTGGTGATTTGCTTGATCCCGGCCAGTTGATCCTGACCAATAAGATTCTGAAAGCCGAACATGCGCCGGGAAAGCGGCGAACCAAATTCCGCGTTATAATAGGTGGTAAAGTCAAAATCAAACCACCGGCTGACCAGGCCGACCGGTCCGAACCGGTCCGTCAGGTCTCCGGCTACCGGTTCCAGCAGATCCTTGCGGCCGGTAAGAATTCCAATGACCAGTCTGGCCGGATCCGGCTGGGCGGGGATACTCATTTTGCATCGTCCAGCGGGACGGCTTCCTCGATCAGCATGATGGGAATATCGTCCCGGACTTCATACTTCAGCTTACAGGCATCGCAGATCAGCCAACTGCCGGTTTCGTCCATGCGGATGTCGCCCTTGCATTTCGGGCAGGCCAGAATGTCCAGAAGCGCCTGTTTGACGGTCATAATTACCTCTTGCTGTTGGGGTGTGGATAATAATGGAACCGGTTATACCAAACCGCGGGGAGTCATGCAAAAGGAATACGCCCGTCAATCAAAAAATTTCCTGAATTTTTCCTTGCAATCAGGCCTCTCCCCCATTATGGTGACGAATATTTGAGAACTGAAGAACGGACAGCGGTTTGTAAATTAAGGAATGTGTCATGGGAAAAACTTTTCACAAGGGCAACAGAGAGTCTCAACTCCTTTCCAGAATCGAATCCTCCAAAAATTTCGAACGGCGATCAACCATATCCCGGGTCAGAGATATAGCGGACCAGCTTGCTTCCAGTATCACCTCCAAGCTCGTGGAAACCGGCCTGGTGGAGACATCCAGCCAGAACAGCCTGGAAACCCTGATTCACGGGTGCCTGGAAGAGCTCACCCGCTCCGATGATTTTGATATCGACTTCTGCGTCGCCCCCTTCCGGGATATCACCCTCAACCCCAATATTGTCGCGCTGTATGTCACGGCCTTCGTGATTGAAAAGGTTATCAACCACAAGGATACCGTGGATGTTTTCGGTTCGGATGAAGACATTTACACCTGCATCAGCCAGCAGGTGAAGAAACATATCCCTGAAAAAGGATAATGCGACCGACCTTTCAGCCCCTGCTCGTCAACGATCCCTTTGACGACCCCTGCCTGTATATCAACTGCATCTTCCAAAACCGGGCCGTCATCTTCGATCTGGGCGATATCCACGCCCTGTCCCCCGGAGAGATACTGAAAATAAGCCACTGTTTTATCAGCCATACCCATATCGATCACTTCGCCGGCTTTGACCGACTGCTGCGTCTTCTTCTGGGCCGGGACAAGACCATTCATCTCTTCGGGCCTGAAAATTTCATTAATAACATGGAAGGAAAACTGGCCGGGTACACCTGGAACCTGGCGGCCAACTATGCCGAAAGCCTGACCCTTCATATCACGGAAATCCGGACGGACGGTATGAGAACCCGGATCTGCCGGTGCCGTGACCGTTTTCAAGCCGTCGAGGAGGAGGACAGGCAGCCTTTCACCGGCCTGCTGTGGACGGAACCGGGCTTTTCCGTTTCCGCCATCATCCTTGACCACGGCATTCCCTGCCTGGGATTCCGCCTGAATGAACGGTTTCACATCAATATCAAAAAGACCGCTCTGGCCGGTCTCGGCCTGGAACCGGGGCCATGGCTGAATGTTTTCAAACAGCTCCTCTTTTCCGGCTATACCGAAGAAACCGAAATCACCATTCCGGGGGAAGACGGCCCCCGGGTGTTCCGGGTGACGGAACTGGCCGGGAACATCGCTCTGATCACACCCGGTCAGACGATAACTTATATCACCGACGTGGTTTCCAGCGACGAAAACAACAGGAAAATAGTTGAATTTGCAAGTGGTTCCGATCATCTCTTTATAGAGTCCCATTTTCTGGACGAAGACCGGGAAACAGCCCGGGCCAAATTTCATCTGACCGCTGCCCAGGCCGGCCGTATTGCCGCGCTTTGCGGCGCCAAACGGCTGACCACGTTTCATTATTCGCCGCGGTATATCGATCGGCGGGAGGAGGTTGAGCGGGAAGCGGGAAGAAGTTTTAAGTGATTAAGTGTTAAGTTTTAAGTGGTTAAGTTTTAAGTTTTAAGTGGTTAAGTTTTAAGTGATTAAGTGTTAAGTGATTAAGTGTTA
>JBFMDX010000038.1 GCA_040753795.1 Thermodesulfobacteriota bacterium | reverse complement strand
TTACGGCTGTGATCTGCCCTGCAACCTTCCCGGCCGTTTCGGATTCACGGTCAGGGTAATCCCGAGGGGGGATGATTTTATCCGTTTCAGTCCCGGCCTGATGACCTGGGCGTGAAAGAGTTAAGTGGTTAAGTGATTAAGTGATTAAGTGGTTAAGTGGTTAAGTGATTAAGTGATTAAGTGGTTAAGTGGTTAAGTGGTTAAGTGGTTAAGTTATTAAGTGGTTAGGTGATGGTGGAACAGAAGGATAAGAAACCGCGGGTGCTGGTGGTAACCCCGGAAGTTACCTACCTTCCCCAGGGGATGGGCAATGGCACCAATAACCTGACTGCCAAGGCCGGCGGACTGGCGGATGTGTCCGCGGCTCTGATCAGCGCGCTGTTTAAACAGGGCGGGGACGTGCATGTGGCCCTGCCGGATTATCGGACCATATTTGACGGCAACGCCGACCCGGTTCTGTTAAAGGAATTCAAAAATATTAAAAAGAAGATGCCGGAAAACCGGATCCATCTGGCCCGGGACCGGGCGTTTTTCTATATGGACACCGTTTATTCCCGCTCTTCCATGGAAAACATCAAGATCGCACTGGCTTTTCAGCGGGAAGTGATCAACAATATCGTCCCCGTGGTCAAGCCCGACCTGATTCACTGTAACGACTGGATGACCGGCCTGATACCGGCCATGGCCCGGGCCCTGGAGATCCCCTGCCTGTTCACGATTCATAACATTTTTACCGTTAAGCGGACCATGGCGGAAATCGAGGACCGGGGGATCGATATCGCTTCCTTCTGGAACCATCTTTTTCTCACCCGGCCGCCATACAATTACGAAGAGAGCCGCGGCTCCAATCCGGTGGATTTTCTGACCAGCGGCATTTTCGCCTCCCATTTTGTCAACACGGTCAGTCCCACTTTTCTATCCGAAGTCGTCAACGGCCGGCACACTTTCGTGGAGCCGTCGATTCAGCGGGAACTGGCCAATAAATGGTACGCCGGTTGCGCCGTTGGTATTTTAAACAGCCCGGATCCGTCTTATAACCCGGTCGAAGATCCGGACCTGTTCTGCCGCTATGACGCCCAGACCCATGTCAAGGGCAAGGAGGAGAACAAGATTTATCTCCAGCAGCGGCTGGGGCTGCTGGAAGATCCCCACGCGCCGGTGTTTTTCTGGCCGTCGCGGCTGGACCGCATTCAGAAGAGCAGCCCGCTCATGGCCCATATCCTTTACGATGTGGTCTCCCGGTACTGGGGGCTGCCCATGCAGATCGTGTTCGTGGCCGACGGGGAATTCCAGCCCTACCTGCGGCAGATCGTCAACCAGTTTAATCTTCATCAGCGGGTGGCCGTCTGCGACTTTGATGAACAGCTGTCCCGGCTGGCCTATGCCGCCTCGGATTTCATCCTCATGCCTTCGGCCTTCGAACCCTGCGGCCTGCCCCAGATGATCGGCCCGATTTACGGTTCCCTGCCCGTGGCCCATGATACCGGCGGTATCCACGACACGGTGGAACACCTGGATATCAAACGCGGAACCGGCAACGGCTTTCTGTTTAACGTGCTGGACGCCAACGGATTTTTATGGGCGATCGATCAGGCCATTCATTTTTACTATGTGTCGCAGTTGAAAAGGAAAAAGGAAATCTCGCGAATTATGACCGAGAGCCTCGAGTCGTTTAACCATTCCGTCACCGCCCAGCATTATATCGATCTTTATGAAAAAATGCTCAAGCGCCCCTTTATAAATCCTTGATGAATGATCTGACATGTCGGATACCCTGAAGGACAATCCGCCCCATGTTCCGGCCAGGCTGCGGCCGCTGCTCAAAGCGGATCCCCATCTCAATCTTTATCTTCCTGCTCTGGAGCGCCGACTGGCTCGTGTTGATGATGTTTCCGCCCGTCTTACCGATGGCGGCAAAGCGCGATTGTCCGATATCGCCCTCGGCCATGATTATTTCGGACTTCATTTTCAGAACAATGAATGGGTATTCCGGGAGTGGGCGCCCCATGCCGAGTCCATTTTTCTGATCGGCAGCATGACCGACTGGCGCCAGAAAAAACAGTTCGCCCTGGAGCAGATCAATGATGAGGGGGTGTGGGAGATCCGGCTGCCGGCGGAGGCCATGCGCCACGGCGATTTTTACCGTATTTATCTCAACTGGCACGGCGGCGGCGGCGACCGGATTCCGGCCTACGCCCGGCGGGTCGTTCAGGACCCGCAAACCCTGATTTTCAACGCCCAGGTATGGGATCCCCCGGCCTTTTCCTGGCAGCATGAACGCCCGGCAAGGCGGTCCGATCAACTGTTTATTTATGAGGCCCATACGGGCATGGCCCAGGAAGAGGGCCGAGTCGGCACGTTCCGGCAGTTTACCGAAAAAATGCTCCCCCGCATTGCCGCTTCCGGCTACAACACCCTGCAGCTCATGGCCATACAGGAACATCCTTATTACGGTTCTTTCGGCTATCATGTCTCCAGTTTTTTTGCCGTCTCTTCCCGGTTCGGCACGCCCGATGACTTAAAGGCGCTCATCGACGCCGCCCACGGCGCCGGCCTGTCAGTGATCATGGACCTGATCCATTCCCATGCCGTCAACAACGAAGTGGAAGGCTTGAGCTGCTTTGACGGAACCCGCTATCAGTACTTTCACGACGGCCCGCGCGGCACCCATCATGCCTGGGACTCCCGGTGCTTTGATTACGGCAAGCTGCCGGTGCTGCGGTTTCTTCTGTCCAATTGCCGCTTCTGGCTGGATGAATACCGTTTTGACGGTTTCCGGTTCGACGGCATTACCAGCATGCTTTATCTGGATCACGGCCTGGGCAAGGCCTTTACCTCCTACGGTGATTACTTCAACGTCAACGTGGATGAGGATGCCCTGGCCTACCTGACCCTGGCTAACACCGTGATCCATGAGGTCCGGCCGGACGCCGTCACCATTGCCGAGGACATCAGCGGCATGCCGGGCCTGGCGGTCCCGGTGTCAGAGGGCGGCTTCGGGTTTGATTACCGGATGGCCATGGGGGTTCCGGATTACTGGATCAAGCTGGTCAAGGAGTTTCCGGATGAAACCTGGCCCATGGGCCACCTCTGGTATGAGTTGAACAACCGGCGCCAGGATGAACAGACCATCAGTTATGCCGAATCCCATGATCAGGCACTGGTCGGTGATCAGACCCTGATCTTCCGTATGGCCGGGGCCGCCATGTACGATCACATGCACGTCGACGACACGGATCTGACCATCGACCGGGCTATGTCCCTGCACAAGATGATCCGTCTGATCACCCTGGCCACGGCCGGCCGGGGATATCTGAATTTCATGGGCAACGAATTCGGCCATCCGGAATGGATCGATTTTCCCCGTTCCGGCAACGGCTGGTCCTACCGTTATGCCCGGCGGCAGTGGTCGCTTTCGGATCATCCCGATCTCAAATATCGTTTTCTGAAGCAGTTCGATCGGGACATGATCGCGCTGGCCAACACCTTTGCGCTTTTTGCCGACCCCTGGCCGTACCTGCTTTCCGAGCACAATGAAGACAAGGTCCTGGCTTTCCGGCGAGGCGGCCTGGTGTTCGTTTTTAATTTTCATCCCACCCGGTCCCATGTCGATTATGGGGTAGCCGCGTCACCGGGGAAATACCGGCTGATCCTTGACAGCGACAGCCCGCTCTATGGCGGCCACGGACGCCTGGCGCCGGACCAGGAATATTTCACCATGCCGGCGGATAACGTATCGGAAGGCGCCATTGTCAGCCTGTACCTGCCCACCCGCACGGTCATTGTTCTCCGGCAGATGGATGGCGGGGCTTCCGCCGTGCCGCCGTTTTGAATGGGGCTGACCGACTGATATCGCAGAACCGTTTTTAAAATAAGGAGGCCAGACGATGGAACTGAAGACGGAACAACTGGATATTCCGGAAGGATGCAACATCATTTTCGGGCAAACCCACTTCATTAAAACAGTGGAGGACCTGTACGAGATCATGGCCGGATCTGTTCCCGGAGCCCGGTTCGGCATCGGTTTCTGTGAAGCCTCGGGGGATTGCCTGGTCCGGTTGGAGGGAAATGACGAGGCATTAAAGGAAGCGGCCGGGAAAAACGCGCTGAAGATCGGCGCCGGCCACACCTTTATCATTATCCTCAAGGATGCCTTTCCCATCAATGTCCTCAACGCCATCAAAATGTGCCAGGAAGTATGCACCATCTTCTGTGCCACGGCCAACCCGGTCGAAGTCGTTCTGGCCCAGTCCGAACAGGGCCGGGGCGTCCTGGGGGTCATTGACGGGTCTTCTCCCAAGGGGGTTGAAAAAGAAGAGGGGATTGCCTGGCGAAAGGACCTGCTACGGAAATTTAAATATAAATTGTAAAATCAACCCTTAATTGAGGCGCATCGCCGATTGAATTGGCAGGCAGGGTCCAAGGGGTCGAGGGGGCAAGGGGCGGAAGAAGACCGTTGACAGATAAAAACTTATCGGGCCTGGCCGACCGGTTTGTCATCATGATACGGTATGGCTTTCCCGGCACTCTTCGCGACAATCGCTCTGTTAATGTTGGAAAGAATAACCGGATTTCCCGGATACAGCTTAAGTGCCTCCTGAAAATGAGTCAGGGACTCATCAAGCCGGCCTCTTGCGAATAAAGCCAGGCCCAGGTTGTTGTGAATCTCGGCTGAATCGGGTTTGTAGCGCAAGGCCTCCCGGTAATGGCCGATGGCCTCATCCGTCTGTCCCCTTCCGGCCAATATCAGGGCGATGTTATGATGAGCCACAGGATCATTGCTGTCGATGGCCAGCGCCTTCTTGTAGACCTCAACTGCCTCATCAACCCTTCCCATCATTTCACAGGCCAGGCCGAGATTATCGCAGGCTTCGGAATAATCCGGTTGCTGGTCAATCGCCTTTTGAAAATATTCAACTGCTTCCCGGGGCCTGCCCTGGTCTCTCAACACAATCCCCAGGTTGTTGTAGGCCTCGGGAAAGCGGGGCTTCAGCCTCACCGCTTCTTTATAATGGACGAGGGCTTCCTCAATCCTGCCTCTCTGGTATAACGCCGTTCCCAAACCGTTTCGAATCTCCGGGTAATCCGGCTTAATCGCCAGGGCCGCTTCAAAGTTTCTAATGGCGTCATCAATGTTTCCCTGCCTTAAAAGGGACATGCCCAGAAAATTACAGGCGACATAATTGTTTTCGGTGGCGTTGATGGCATGGCCAAATAGGGTAACATTGCTTTTCCAGTGTCTGGTCTGGGCATGAGCGGCGATACCCATGGCCGCAAAAATGGTCACTGATATGATCAACCCTGATTTGACAAGCCGGTAGCGGCTGAAAAACGCGACGCTTCCCCAGGCGACGATAATAAAGATGCCGATAAACGGCACATAGGCCCAGCGATCAGCCAGTGCCGGCCAGAGGTTCGCCTGCTTGATCCCCAGGACAGGCACCAGAGCCCCGAGATACCAGAACCAGCCGGTAACCAGATACGGTTTTTCTTTTCTTTTCCGGACAATCAAAACAGTCACCGATATGACAAAAAGGCCTGCCGCCGCCACTTTCCAGAGGGGGATCGCCTCGGGGTACGGGTAATATACCGCCAGGTTCACCGGCCAGATCATTTTCCAGAGGTAGGCCGCATACGAGACGATGGCGTTGGCAACCCGCAGGGGCATTGATACCACTTCCGCCGGCACAAACATTTTCTGCGTTTGCAATTTGAACGAGGTAATGAGAAAAGCGGCGATGGAAATTGCAATCAGCGGGATTTTTTCCAGGATCAGATTGAAATTTCCGGTTACGGCACCCGGACGAAACCTTTTCAGCGGCCAGTAATCCAGTAAGAGCAGAAGAAACGGCAAGGTCATTAACATCGCCTTGGACATGATCCCGAGGGCGAACAGAATAAGAACCAGCGCATAATTACCAGGACGCCGGCCCCTGGAATAGCGGATATAGGCCAGGATGGCGCTCAGCCCGAAGAACGTGCTTAAAATATTTTTTCGTTCAGCCACCCAGGCGACGGAGTCGACGTTGATCGGATGCAGGGCAAACAGCATGGCCGCTATCGCGCTCGGCCATGTCCGGCCGGTGCCGGATCGCAGCATGAAAAAAAGCAGCAGGGCGTTGAGTATATGGATGATGATATTGACCAGATGATGGGCGCGGGGATTCAGGCCGAACAGTTGCACATCCGCCATATGAGAGACAAACGACACCGGCAGCCAGTGATCCAGGCCTTTAAAGCCAAAGGCCCATTTGATATTTTCCCAGGTCAGTCCCGTACGCACATGACGATTCTCGATGATATACGGGTAATCATCAAACACGAACCCGCAGTTCAACGCCGGCCAGTAAACCATTAAAGTTATAACGGTAATAATTGCGCAGACCAGAATAGTCCTGGCAGTACCGTCTGATTTATCTGTTTTCATTGTTTTTTCGGTTACTTATTCCATGAATTCATCGATGATCCGGCCAGGGGCCTGCGGCCCGACGTGATGATCTTTATGAAAGACGGCTGGCATCTGCCCATCACCAACGGCCTGGCCGCCAACCTCGGGGTGCCCCTGCCTTCATACCTTCCGCCTATCACCGGTTTTCTCGGCGGGCACGGATCCCTGGACACCCGAGGTATCGTCATGGCCTTCAAGGGGCCGGGAATTCCCGGGGGCAGGGTGATCAACGATCCCTGCAAAATATCCGACATTGCCCTGACGATTCAGGGCTTGCTGGGCATGGGGGAGGAGTTGATGGATAAATCAACGGATCCGGCCATGGCCAGGGACAGGTCCGCGGACATGCTGGGCTAATCGACACCTCTCAAGTATTGTCGGCTACGGGTTTTCTGAAATGGTGTCCAGAAAACAACTGCCACCACCGCCGCCGCCGCCCTTACTGTTCGTGCCGATACCGCATGGGTCAACAATAACGCCGTTGGCAACGCCGTCTAAATCTCCGAACCCGCCATCCTGAATTTCAATAATCACGGATTTCATGTTTGGCGCAAAGGCCGCATGTTCGGAATAGTCGATCCATCCTTCAACCGGGTCATATTTGTAAAGGACGGAACCATTCGGCGCCTTCTCGTCAAAGTAGATGGTTATCTGGACGGTGTCTCCCGGATTAGTGGTTTCCACCCTGAAATTGATCAGACCCCACGGCATGTTGGCCGGCATTCCATCAAGAATGCTCTGGTCCTGATTGTTCAATGATTGTAGAAAGGTTATGTTCTCAGATGTTTCAATGGCGACATACATATTGTTAACAACGGTGTTCACCCCGCTGAAATTATCCCCTTGTCCGTCCGGCTGTCCGTTACCGTCTAAATCCGTTTCTTCGCCGATCTCCTGGTCATCGGGAATACCGTTATTGTTGGCATCGTTCGGGGCCGCTCCAGTCGTAAAAGAGAAGGTCTCCGAATAATAAGACTTGCATCCGCTGTCGCACCACACCCTCGCCCGCCAGTAGTAGGTTGTATTCGGTTGTAACACCCCCGGAGCAACCTGATGGCTGAAGGCATCGCTGCGGATAGTATTTTTATTATAGGTCAGCCCGTTAAATCCGGGGTTTCTGCTGATTTGCCAGCGGGTCTTGTGATGTCCGCCGCAGGTGGCCGGGTCAATAATGTAATCAATCGTCAAAGCAGGCGTTAGAGACGCCTGAATCGATCCGTTTCCCGGGGAAACCGCTAAAGGTGTTGTTGAACGAAGCCGCTTCGCGGCGGAATAATTAAAAGCGTATACTCCTGCCCGTGCTCAATTATGGGCGCCCCTACGAAAGGAGTATACCATGGAAAACGCTGAAGTAAACCGTTTCAACCG
>JBFMDX010000037.1 GCA_040753795.1 Thermodesulfobacteriota bacterium | reverse complement strand
AGTATGAATATGACGCCTCCGGCAACCGCGTCAAAGAGATCGACCCGCACGGCAACCAGACCGTTTATACGTTTGACAATTACGGCAACGAACTGACCGAGACCGCCACCCGGACGGTAAACGGCGCGCCCGTCGCCATGACCACCACCAAGACCTACGATATTCGCAATAATGTCGTCAGCGTCACGGACCCCGACGGCAATCAAACCGCCACGGAATACAACTACCAGGTGGACAAGGACGCCGCCACAATCGACAGAAACGGCGCCCGCACGGAGTTTACTTACGACGGCCGGGGCAACCTGACTAAAACCCTGTTTGCCGACGGCTCGTCCGCCATCAATACCTATGACGCCGAAGGCAACCGCACCTCTTCAACCGACCGCAACGGCCACACCACCGCGTTTGCCTACGACATTGCCGGCAACCTTGTCAGAACCGACTTTGAAGACGGCGCACATACGGCCATGGAGTACGACGCCGCCGGACGCCTGATCGCCTCCATCGACGAGCGGGGCAACCGGACGGAGTTCGAATATGATGACGCCGGCCGGCGCACCCGGGTAACGGACGCCCCGGGCAATGTCACTCAATTTACCTATGACGCGGCCGGCAACCAGACCGCCATGACCGATGCCAACGGCCATACCACCCAATATGTCTATGATGCCCTGAACCGGCGAATCAAAACCATGTTCCCGGACGGCACGTTTATCCAGACGGCCTATGACGCCAAGGGCAACAAAACAGCCGAGACCGATCAGAACGGCCGGACCACGCAGTTTGAGTATGACGCCAACGGCAATTTAACGGCCGTGGTCGATCCCGCCGGCAACCGCACGGAATACACCTACGACGAAGTCGGCAACAAGCTGACCTTTACCGACGCCAACGGCCATACCGAACGCTGGGCCTATGACGATCTTGGCCGGGCCATCGAACACACCCTGCCTTTGAGCATGAGCGAAACGTTCACCCATGATCCCAACGGCAATGTGCTGACGAAAACCGATTTTAACGGCCAGACAACCAGTTATGACTACAGCCTGTGCTGCAATCGGCTGACAGCCGCGCATTATCCCAACGGCTCGACCACTTCATACACCTATCTTGCCGCCGGTCAGCGAGACACCGTCACCGATGCCAGCGGCACCACCCAATACACTTATGATGTTCGTGGCCGCCTGGAGCAGGTCACCAACCCGGACGGCTCGGTCATTGCCTATGCTTATGACGCCGCCGGCAACCGCACCGCCGTGGACATCCCTTCCGGCGCGGCAGGCTATACCTTTGACGCCTTAAACCGCCTCTCCACGGTCACGGACGCCAACGGCGGGGTAACCACCTATACCTATGACGCCGTGGGCAACCGGGCCGGCGTCACTTATCCCAACGGCGTCATGACCACGTACACCTATGATGATCTGAACCGCCTGACCTACCTGGAGACCACAAGCAGCGGCCAGGTTATCGGGAGCTACACCTACACCCTGGACGCCGCCGGCAACCGCACCAGAGTGCAAGAATACAGCGGCCGGGTGGTGGATTATACCTATGACAACCTGTACCGGCTGATCGCCGAAGATATCATCGACTCTGTGAACGGCAACCAGAGCATCTCCTACACTTACGATGTCGTGGGCAACCGCCTGAGCAAAACCGTTGATGGTGTGACGACAACCTACACCTACGACGCCAACAACCGCCTCATCCAGGAATCCGGGCCGGACGGAACGATTACCTTCGCCTATGACAACAACGGCAACCAGGTTGGTAAACAGTCCGCAGCTCAAAATATCTCCTACGGCTTCGACCATGAAAACCGTCTGGTTTCCGTGGATGACGGCGCCAGCATGGTGTTGTACAAGTATGACGTTGATGGCATCCGGACACGTAAAACCGCAGACGGGGCAGTGACAAAATATCTGGTGGACAAGAACCGGGATTATGCCCAGGTGCTGGAGGAAAGAGCCGGAGCCGGAACGCTTGCGGTCAGCTATGTCTACGGGGACGATCTGATCAGTCAGGAACGAAGTGGTGCAGCGTCGTATTATCATACGGATGGCCTGGGTTCTACACGGGCATTAACCGACGGCACCGGCGCTGTGACCGATACGTATGATTATCTGGCATTCGGAGAACTGCTCAACAGCAGCGGCACCACAGAGAATAATTATTTATTTACAGGCGAGAGCCTTGACCCGAACTCCGGATTTTATTATCTGCGTGCAAGATGGATGAACCCGGAGACTGGGAGGTTCTTGACTGTTGATCCGTGGGAAGGGACTGATTTTGAGCCACTTAATTTGCATCTCTATGTTTACACGATTGATAATCCTGTTAATTATATAGATCCAAGCGGCAACTTTATTTCCTTTGTGGAGTTCAGTGTCTCCAATGCAATAAATTCAAACCTGAGAAAATCTAATGATGCAAAGAAAGCGTATAAGTCTTATAAGAGAGTGAGGCAGGGGCTGTGTACTGCGGCCGCTGTTGCTGCTAAAAATGCTCATCATGCAGTTCCAATGTTTTTAGGTGGAAGAAGAAATCAGACTACAGTTAATCTTCCAAAAAATTTTCATATTCAATTCCACCAATTATTACATTATATGTTGAGAATGGCTGATTTCCCGGGTGGCATAGGAAGAGGTGCAAGTAAAGAAGCCTATAAAAAACTTTTTCAATCTAATCCAGCCACGCGGGCAGCGGCCCATCAAGTTCTGATCTTGGCGGCAAAAATTTTTGACGATGTGTGTACAAAGCAAGGGGCACCAGCGATAACCCCGGCGATCAGAGATCAAATAAAAGATGGTAAATGGGACTTTTGATTATGAAAACCAGATTACGTGATGGATTTATTGCAGAAATAAAAACCTTAGCAAAAAAATATGCTTCATTAAATTTAGCATTAAGCCAACATCCTGCTCCCAATATCCAGCTAAAAGAAAAAAAACAGATACTTGAATTTGTTATAAAACCGTTATTTGCCGGTTCTCAATGGGCTTATTTGTATGGTGATGGAGAAAATATCGGACTTCAAGATAGGCTAAGTACAATACTTTTTAAAAAGGGGAAAAAGTATCAATTTAATTTACAAAAAAATATTTTTGACGGGTTTGAGGAATTCTGGGGGATGCACAATGGAGGGAGAGGATCAATAATTTGGGAAAATGATTTTAAAAAAATCACGTTAGTATCAGTATTAAAGCTAACATACGATCCATTTGTCCTGTCAAATTTGGGGGCAACACTCAATAAATCGGCAATAACAACGGCCCAAAAAGTGGTTATCTCTGATCAGGATAAAATAGCCTTTGGCCTTTCACCGAACAATGGTTTTGAATGGCTAACCATTTTTGTGAATAAATCTCAAATAGCCTCTTTAGTTGACTTGGCTTTTGATAACTGTAAATTGAGTGATTCATTTTTAAAACTATACAGCCATAGAAATCCCAGTTAAAATTGACAGCGCTCTTTACATTTTTGTATTTGATGCCCAACCCTGTCCTAATCGCCAGATCTTAACACAATAGATGGTAGAAAATAGGGTAACACTCCGGATTGTAGAAAGCAATTTGGGAGAAGAGAGGAGTGTTACCATGGCACCAGCAAAAGCGAAGAAGACCCGGTCTGGGAAAGGATGAAGGGGGAGACCTCTACGGCTTGTCTCCTCCCAGACGGGCCAGATACTCTTCCCATTCCACCGGCACCAGCCGGTTTTTTTTGGTGTTGCAATCCTTGCAGGCCGGGACCACGTTGTTCCGGGTGGTTTTGCCCCCCCGGGAGATGGGAACAATGTGCTCCATGGTCAGCTCCGACGGCGGCACGGTCTGGCCGCAGTAATAACAGACGCCCCTGGAAAGCCGTCCTTTCCACCACTGGCTCTGCCGCAGCTCCCGGGCCTTGTTCTTTTCCCGTTTTATGTCCGCTTCGCCGGTGCCTGTGTCCCGGAAAGGGGAGCCGCGCCTGTTCTTTCCTGATCGTTCAGCCATTTTTTGATTTCCCGTGTCAGCAGTTGATAATATGGCCGGGTGCCGCCCAGGCCGCGCCTGCCGAAATAATAATTGATCTCCAGAAAAAGCGGTGGTCCGGTTGGGTCGGGGTGTGAAAACACCAGGTCAAAACCGGCCAGGTTGATGCCCGTCTGATCGCAGAATTTTTTCACCGCTGCCACACCCATATCCCGGAGATCCGGCCGGAACGTTTCGTCAATCACTGCCCCTCTGGACAAATTGACGCGGAAGTCGGATGGGTTCTGACTTACGCGCCAGTATGCCCGAATGGTTTTGTAAATGACGCACACGCGCAGGACGCGGCCACCGGTTTCGATGTACTGCTGGAGCAGGAACCCCGGCTCCCCGGCTTTTTCGGCCTTGGCCGCGAGTTCCAGAAGCGGTGGAAGTGCTCCGGGATTTTTGACCAGAAAAACACCGTGGCCTTCATCCGCGCCGTTGAGTTTGAATACCGCCGGAAATTCCAGGCGGCTGGTGGCGTCGGGTTTTTCAGCCCCGGCCTGGAAGTGGGCGGTACCGGCAAAGAGGCGGGTTTCCGGGTGGGGGGTGCCGGTCTCCCGGAACAGGCGGATCTGGCCGGTTTTGCCGGGGTAGGCGAATTTTTTGTTAAAATCCGGGAATACCCGGGGACAATATGTCCGGGCCGCCTCATACAGTTCTTTTCTGCAGGCCTGGGGAAGGATCACGGCCGAAGCCGACTTCATCGCATCAATGTCGTCGGTCGTCAGCCCCCGGCCGCCGCAGTTGATGAAGCGGTCACCGGAAAAACAGGGATGAAAAGAGAGAATCATGGCCCGGCACGCTCCACTGATTTTTTCTTCCGGTGTTTTTTCGCCGGCGAAGAGGACAGGAGTCGTTTTCTGGCGGCGTTTATAATTTCCAGGATGTAGGGGTGGGTCACCCGGCGGTTCTGGTAGACGGCATAGTAGCTTTCCCGGATGCCCGCCAGGAGGCCGACGCGCTGGACGGCGTGGGTCTCCTCCACCTCGTCGACCAGGACCGACCGGACCGGGAAGAGACCTCGTTCAAAAACCCCGAAGGTCCTCAACAGGCCGGAATCGTCAAACTCGCCGATGACGTTCATCTCCAGGGCCCTGTCGGCAAACCACTGGTCGAGGCTTTGCCGCAGGTTTGTCCCCCGGGCCGGCAGCAGCAGGGGGGCATCGGCCAGGGAATCCGGGAATCCCGGGCGATAACGTTCGGCCACTTCCGGAGCGCCATATAAAAAGAGTTCCGTGTCCCCCAGTTTTCGGGACGTGACCCGGTAGATCATGGCGTCCCGGGGCGGCTGGTCGGAAAGGATGACATGCAGCCGGTTGCGGAACATCATTTCCATCAGGGCATTGAGGGTCCCCTGACGGATTTCCAGGGAAAAGGTCTCCTGCTGTTCCACCGAGGGCTCCAGGAGACGGTAGACGATTGTTTTGGGGATCGAACCCACCACCCCCGCCCGGAAAACGGAGCGTTGAATTTGTGAACGTCCGCGGGCCATCTCGATCAGTTCATTGCCCAGGCGGAAAATTTCGTCGGCGTACTGGGCCACTTCGGCGCCGAACTGGGTCAGCACCAGGCGGCGTCCCATCCTGTCAAACAGTTTCTGCCCCAGGAAGTCCTCGAGCATTTTTAATTGTTCGCTCAAGGTGGAATGGGTCAGACGGAGCCGGTTGGCAGCCCGCGACAGGCTGCCCTCCCGGGAGATCATCCAGAAATAATAGAGGTGGTGGTAGTTCATCCATTCCATGCTTCTATTGTCGGTTATTCCGAAATAGATTGTCAAGTTTTCATTATTGGTATTCCGGGTATCAGCCGTTATGCTGTCTTGTATAGAAGGAAATAACCATTACAGACAGGTCGGAAAAAGATGAGATGGATCCAAATGAAAAGGAAGTACGAAATGGAACGGACACGAATAACGGATACCTATAATGAAGCCCGTTTCCGCCATGAGGCGGGGCGGTTTCTGTCTCTTGTCGCCGAGGCCAAAACGCTTGACGAGGCCCGCGCGCTGATGAGCGCGCACGTCTCGACCGAACAGTTCGAGGCCCACCAGTCCGTTGCCCTGGTGCACGGCTCACCTCTTTATGTCGTGCGCGATTGCGCCCGGGCCCTGCGGGGGATGCTTCACCGGCGGGCCGATCAGCGGGCCGGCTTCAGCGTGGCCCGGGCCATCTGGGATCTGGCCGCGGGCAGGATCAGGCCGGATCTCTCTCCCGCTTTTTTTGCTGAAATGACGCAGTTGATCATCGGGCTGGAAGGGCGGTTCCGTTTCATGCAGCCGCTGGAACCCGCCGGGCCTGATCTCCGCGGACGCGAGGCCGCCCTGAAACGCTCCGATGAACTGGATGCCCTCTGGCGCGGCGTTGAGGAAATCATGAACCGCTATCCCGGCGGCCTGGATGACGCGTCCGTGCAAAGGCGGGCCGTCCGCAGGGAAAAACTTCTCGCCAGGCTCAGGGCCGCTCCAGAGGACTTCGCGGACTGGCGCTGGCAGGTGCGCCATATTGCCCGGGACGCGGAAGCACTCGGGAAAATGGTCGCGCTGACGGATGCCGAGCGGGAGGCCATCGATATGGCCAGGAGCGGCCGGCTGCCTTTCGGGGTTACGCCATACTATGCCTCTCTGATGGATGACGACCCCGGGTCAGGCCGGGATCGCGCCCTCCGGGCCCAGGTAATTCCCACGGCCGCATACGTCAACCATATGCTGGCCAATCGTTCGGACGGCAACTGCTCGCTGGATTTCATGCTCGAGCACGACACCTCTCCCGCGGATCTGGTCACCCGCCGCTATCCGGCCATTCTCATCCTGAAGCCGTTCAACACCTGCCCTCAGATCTGCGTCTACTGTCAGCGCAACTGGGAAATCGAAGACGCCATGATCGGAGGGGCCCTGGCCGAAAAGGCGGTGATTGAAGAAGCCATCGGGTTTATCGAGGGACATCCGGCGATAAAGGAGGTCCTGGTCACGGGCGGCGATCCCCTGGGACTGCCCGATGACCAGTTGCTGCCCATTCTGCGGCGGATCGCGGCCATTCCCCATGTGGATCTAGTCCGCATCGGTACCCGCACGCCGGTGACCCTGCCCATGCGGATTACGCCCGAACTGGCTGACGGTCTCGGCGCGCTTCGCGATCCCGGCCGGCGTGAGGTCATGATCGTGACCCATGTGGAACATCCCTATGAAGTCACTTTCGACATGGTCCGGGCGGTGGACCGGCTGCGCCGGAACGGGATCGGGGTGTATAATCAGCTGGTATATTCGTTTTATGTGTCCCGCCGGTTCGAGGCCGCCAAGCTGCGTATGATACTGAAGGTGGCCGGCATCGATCCCTATTACACCTTCGCGCCCAAGGGCAAGGAGGAAACTGAGGTCTATCGCGTTCCGCTGGCCCGGATTTTCCAGGAACAGAAAGAGGAAGCCCGCCTCCTGCCGGGATCCCGGCGTACCGATGAACCGGTTTACAACGTGCCGGGCCTGGGGAAAAATCATCTGCGGGCTTTTCAGCATCGCGATCTGATCAGCGTGCTGCCGAACGGGGCCCGGGTATATGATTTTCACCCCTGGGAAAAGGGCATCGTCCCCTGCGAGCCTTATGCCGGCGCCGATGTCCCCATCCTGGACTATCTGCAACGGCTGCAGGATACGGACGAAGATCCCGATGAATACGAGACCATCTGGTACTATTATTGACCCGGAAAGGAAGGACGCCATGGAAACCGCCGATCCAGCGGAAAGAAACAACGGCTGCTCCATTACCAGGAGCGTGAACATCAATATCAGGGGGATCGGGGAATCCCCGACCCTGGCCATCCAGGAGCGGTGCCGGAAGATGACCGGGGAGGGGGCGGGGGTCATCAATTTCGGCCTCGGACAGTCTCCCTTTCCCGTGCCCCGGCCGGTGGTCGAGGCGCTGAAACTTCACGCCCATGAAAAAGACTACCTGCCGGTGCGCGGCCTGCCGGCCCTGCGTGAGGCCGTGGCCGGATTTCATCGGCGTCTGGACGGGGTCGAAGCCCTGGACCGGCATGTCCTGGTCGGCCCGGGATCCAAGGAACTGATGTTTCTGCTCCAGATGGTGTTTTACGGGGAATTGATCCTGCCGTCGCCTTGCTGGGTCTCCTACGGTCCCCAGGCCCGGATCCTGGGCAAGCAGATCCGGATTATTCCCACCCGTTACCGGGAACGGTGGCAGCTTTCCGACGACCAGCTGGACGCTTTTCTGGCGGCAGAATGCGACGACAGCCGGCCGCGTATTCTGGTCCTCAATTATCCCGGCAATCCGGACGGACTGACTTACGGTAAACGCGAACTGGAAGCGATCGCCGCCGTGGCCAGAAAGTGGGGGGTGGTGGTGCTGTCCGATGAAATCTACGGCCAGATTCATCACCGGGGAGAACATATCTCCATCGCCCGGTTTTATCCCGAGGGGACCATCATTTCCTCGGGACTTTCCAAATGGTGCGGCGCCGGCGGATGGCGGCTGGGCACCATGACCTTCCCGCCGGCCCTGGAGTGGCTGCTGGAGGCCATGGCCTTTGTGGCCAGCGAGACCTATACTTCGGTCAGCGCGCCCATTCAGCACGCGGCCGTATACGCCTTCAGGGGCGGCGTGGATATCGAGCGCTATCTGCGCAACGCCCGGCGGATATTGTCCGGTCTGGGAAGACGCGTTCACGGTATTCTTCGCAGGGGCGGCATCCGGGCGCATGCGCCGGAAGGGGGCTTTTACCTGTTTCTGGATTTTGCACCCATGCGGAGAAAACTGGCCCGCCGGGGGATTACCGGCGGAAAATCGTTGTGTGAAAGCCTGCTGGCGGAGACGTCGGCGGCCCTGCTTCCCGGAGAGGCTTTCGAACGACCGGCCGGGGAACTGACCGCCCGGCTGGCTTATGTTAATTTTGACGGCGCCGCCGCCCTGGCGGCCGGTGAAGCTGTCGCGCCCCACGAAGACCTGTCGGATGCCTTTTTCGAACAATATTGCCAGGCCACGCTGAACGGCTGCCGGAAGCTCGCCGAATGGGCCGGGGAATACCGGTGAATCAATTTTTTATGTTTCGTCGGGGAACAGCGTCGAGGAGTCAAAACGGCTGGAAGCCCTAACCAGCAGTACCGAACCCAGACCGGTCATGAATGAGCCGACGCGGGTAATGTAATCAGCGGAGCCGTCGGGCGGGGGCTGCTGAAGACCCA
>JBFMDX010000036.1 GCA_040753795.1 Thermodesulfobacteriota bacterium | reverse complement strand
TGGCGTCGGAGATGTTTTAAACAAATTTTCAAAGAGCAGGCGATCAACTAACGAAATCGGATCGCAAAAAGTCAAAAATATATAGGAAGGCTGCGAGACAGCCTGTGAAGCCTTCCGCTACATTATTATTTGGTTTCAATCAGGGAGGCTGAAGCCTTCCCCTACGGTTTTTCGGTTAATAAAACGGACATGATCCGGTCACCGGCCGGTCCGCGGGAGGTCAGGATAATCTCCCGGTCCGTTTCCCCGGTCACCTTCAGCCGGACCTCCACGTCTTCCCGCCAGTAGTGATCGCCGAATTTTTCCGCCCACTCGATGGCCACCACCCCTTGCCGGTGCAGGACCTCCTCCAGTCCCAGGTCTTCGGCTTCCTCTCTGTCCGCGAGGCGGTACAGATCGACATGGTACAGGGAAAGCCCGCTGCCCGGATAGTGGTTGACCAGGGTGTAGCTGGGGCTGGCGATATACGGCTCCGTGATGCCCATGCCCCGGGCGAGTCCCTGGGTGAAGGCGGTTTTACCACTGCCCAGTTCGCCTGTCAAGGCGATTACCGTGCCGGCAGTCGCCTGGCCGCCGATTTTTTTACCCAGGCGGATGGTCTCTTCGGGGGAGCGGGTCCGGATGTTCAGTTCCATTAGGGTTTCATCAAAGCGGCCATGGCCTCGGGAATTTCGGCCATGACCTCCGAGGCCAGGTAGCCGGGGCCGCGTTTTTCCGCCAGGCGGTCGGCGGCCGCGCCGTGAAGGTAAACGCCCAGATGGGCCGCCTGTCCGATGTCATATCCCTGGCAGATGAACCCGGCGATGAGGCCGGTCAGCACGTCGCCCATGCCGCCCGCGGCCATGCCGGGGTTACCGGTGCGGTTGATGTAAATTTTCCCGTCCGGGTGGGCGATGACCGTGCCGGCGCCCTTGAGAACGACATAGACCCCAAACTGTTCCGCCAGACTCCGGGCGCAGGTGATCCGGTCCCGCTGAACCTCCCGGGCGGTCAGGCCGGTCAATCTGGCCATTTCACCCGGGTGGGGGGTCAGGACGATGCGGCCAGACCGGGCTTTTAATATATCCAGGTGCCCGGCCAGGCAGTTCAGACCGTCGGCGTCAATGACCTGGGGGCAGTGCGCCGTCCGGACCAGTTCGCGGACCATGTCGGCCGTGGCCGGATCGGTTCCGATTCCCGGCCCCAGGGCCAGGCAGAACTTTCCCTCCAGGGCCGTCATGATCAAATCCAGGCAGGATTGATCGAAAAATTGACAATCCGGCTTTCCCGCCGGCAGGGTCATCACCTCGGTCAGGCCGGCGGCCGTCATGGCGTGAACTCCGGCCGGAACGGCCAGGGTCACCAGCCCGGCGCCGGCCCTCAAGGCCGAAAGGGCGGTCATTTTGGCGGCCCCGGTCTTGCCGCACGAACCCGCCGCCGCCAGCAGGTGCCCGGTTATCCCTTTATGGGTGTCCGATGGCCGGGGCATGACGTATCCGGACACCATGTTTTCGGTCAGCAACCGCTTGTCCGGCGCGACCCGGTCGGCGATAAAGGGCGGGATCCCGATGTCGACCACGCTTAAGTCCCCGGCAAAATCCGCGCCCGGGTAAAGGACCAGACCGGTCTTGGCGAACCCGAAGGTGGCGGTGGCGTCCGCCCGGACGCAGACGCCGCAGGGGTGGCCGGTGTCGGCGTTCAGGCCCGAGGGAATGTCCACGGCGAAAACCGGTTTTCCGGATCCGTTGAGATAATCGATGACGGTTTTAAAAAAGCCTTTGACCTCGGATTGCAGGCCGGTCCCCAGAATGGCGTCGATAAACAATTCCTGGTGGGCCAGGGCGGAGCGGTGCGCCGCGAAGGCGGCCTCGTCCGGCAGGCCGATGACGGGAACTTCCGAAGCCCTGGCCAGGGCCAGATTGGCCGCGGCGTCCCCGCTGATCCGGTCTGCCTCCGTCAGCAGAAAGACTGTTACCCGGCCGCCCAGATGGTGAAGGTGGCGCGCCATGACAAAGCCGTCGCCGCCGTTGTTGCCCCGTCCTGCCAGCACGGCGATTTTCATTTCCAGCACTTCCGGAAAACACTCCAGCAGCCAGCGCACGGCCCCCCGTCCGGCGACTTCCATCAAAACACGGCCGGGCAGCCCGTAGGAATCGATGGTCTGCCGGTCCATCTCCCGCATTTCTTCGGCGGATACCAGAAGCATGTCACAACCCCCTGATCAGCCCGACCATATCCCGGACGGCCCGGTCCATCCCGACCAGGGCGGCCCGGGAGACGATGCTGTGGCCGATGCTGAACTCGTCGATCTCCTTCAGACCGGCAAACCATTTGATGGTATGGTAGCAGAGGCCGTGGCCGGCATTGATCCCCAGGCCGAGGTCATGGGCCACCCGGGCGGCTTCCCGGATTTTCGCGAACCGGGCGGCTTTTTCCTGTACACCGGCGGCCTCGCAGAAGGCGCCGGTATGGATTTCGATAACGGCGGCTCCGGTGTCGCGGACCCGGCGGATCTGTTCGGTGTCCGGATCGATGAAAATGCTGACCCGGATGCCGGCGCGCTGCAGTCGTTCGACGATGCGGGCGGTGTTGTCCAGGCTGGAAGACAGATCCAGGCCGCCTTCGGTGGTGATCTCTTCCCGCCTTTCGGGAACCAGGGTCACCAGATCCGGCGTCACCTCCAGGGCCGTATCGACCATCTCATCGGTGGGCGCCATTTCCAGGATGAACCGGGTCAGGACGATTTTTTTTATTTTTCTGACATCGTCATCGTTGATGTGCCGCCGGTCTCCCCGCAGGTGGGCCACGACGCCGTCGGCGCCGGCCAGTTCCACCAGCACGGCGGCGGCGGCCGGGTCGGGGTAGGAAACGCCCCGGGCCTGCCGGAGCGTGGCGATATGGTCGACATTGACAGCCAGTCCCGCCATTGGTTTGTCCTCCTGATGCTATAAGGGGTCGATGGTTTTGGTCAGTTCTTCCGCCTTCCGATCCATTTCCCGGGCCTGCCGTTCGGAAACCTCGTGATCGTAACCCTGAAGATGCAAAATACCATGGATGAGCAGCTGTGTAAAACGCTCCTTCAGGGTGATGCCCATTTCCCGGGCTTCCCGGAAAGCGGTATCGGCGGAAATGACCACGTCCCCCAGAAGGCCCGGCGTGATCCCGGCAAAATCGCCTTCGGTCATGGGAAAGGCGATGACGTTGGTGGGGCCTTTCCGCCCCAGGTACTGCTGATTGTAGCGGGTGATTTCGTCGTCGTCGGTGATCAGGAGCGACAGTTCGGCATCAGGACTGCCCGAGGCGTTTAAGACGTCCTGAGCCGTCTTCGCTATCTTCCGGACGGGAAGACGATGGCTTGTTTGGCGGTTGCTTATCAGGACCGGCATTTTTCTTTTTTCCGTTGGTTGGAGCGGGATATTCGATGCGGTGGTGGTATATCCCGGCAAGAATGGCGTTAAAGCTCTTGGCGATACTGTTCAGGTCCTTCAAGGTCAGTTCGCATTCGTTCAACTGGCCGTCGGAAAAGGTCTGGTTGATCAGGTCCTGGATCAGCCCCTGCAGCCGGGAGGAAGTGGGGGATTCCAGTGACCGGGCGGCGGCCTCGACGATGTCCGCCAGCATCACCAAACCCGCTTCGAGCGTCTGGGGTTTGGGCCCGGGATAGCGGAAGTCTTCCATCTTGATTTCCTGTTCCTTGCCCGGATTTTTCTCGGATTCTTCCTTGTTCAACCGTTTTGCTTTTTCATAAAAATAGGTGATCAGGCTGGTGCCGTGATGCTGCTGGATGGCGTCGATGACAGACGCGCCGAGTTTGTGCTTTCGGGCGATTTCGACGCCTTCCTTTACATGGGAGATAAGTACCAGGCTGGACATGGATGGCGCCAGTTTTTCATGGGGGTTTTTGACGTCCTTCTGGTTTTCGATAAAGTAGAACGGCTTGGCGGTCTTGCCGATATCGTGATAATAGCCGCAGGCCTTGGCCAGCAGGGGATTGGCGTTGATCTCGGAAGCGGCGGCTTCAACCATGGAACCGACAATCAGGGAGTGGTGATAGGTCCCGGGCGATTCCAGCATCAGCTGGCGCAGCAGGGGTTGATCCAGGTTGACCAGTTCCAGGAGCTTGATATCCGTGGTGTAGTTGAAAACGATTTCGACAATGGGCGCCAGCCCGGCGGTCAGAACACCGGAAAGGATCCCTCCGGAGAAGGCCAGAGCGCAATCCACCAGAATATGAGTCAGGACCAGATCATCCATATAGAGATTGAGCGCGATGGACAAGACCATATTGAACAGGCCGAGCTTGGTCCCGGCTTTTATAAATACTTTTCTCTCCCGGCAGTGGCGCATCCAGAAGGCTGCCATGGTCATGTTCAGGATGGAGAAAACAAACACATCAAACCGGTTTTCATAAATGGCGCCGGTACACAGGGCCAGGATCAGGGCAAAGGAGGCGGTCAGTTCGATATCCATGAACAGGCAGACGATCATGGCCATGGACGCCAGGGGTATGACCAGAAAGATGGATTCCGGCGTCAGGGCCGAGGAGGATGAGCTGGCGGCGATGGCTTTGGCCACGGACAGGGAAAACCGGGCGGTGATAAAGGAGAAGCAGAGCATGGCGGAGAAAAAGAGCAGGTTCTTGCTGTCCGCCAGAACGCCTTTGCGTTTGCTTTCCGAGTTCCGCAGAAACACCACCAGCAGCACCAGCGCGCCCAGAAAGAAGGCGCCGATGCTTTTGGAAATCGACACCCTGTTTTTGGTCGCTGACTCAAGCCTTTCCAGCCTGAGCTTGTCCTGCTCCGTTACCCGCTGGCCTTCCCGGAGAATCATTTCGCCTTTTTTGATTTCAAAGAGAATCGGCTTGATGCTTTCTCTTGCCTCATTTTTTCTTTTTTCGGTCTTGCTGGCGTTGAGGGTGATGTTGGGGACAAGAAGTCTCTGAGAAAACTCCACAATGAGGTTTTTTACGGTATAGTCCAGGTGGTTTAGCAACGGATCGCCGATGATGCGGACCATGGACTGGGCCTGATCGGTTCCATAAAAACGCCGCAGGTTGAGAACGACTTCTTCCTGTTCCGAACTCACCCGGCTTAATATAATCCCCTTGTCCTTTTCACGGAGCAGGGCCTCTTTATCGGTCACGACGCCGTTATCCAGGATTTCCGATACGATCTGGTAAATAAGGGTTTCTATGGTTTTGGAGAATTTTTCCTTTTCCAGGATGGCGTAAGCGCCGTCACTGACCGGCATGCCCAGCAGACCCTCAAATTTTTCCTTGCCGCCGGTGGTGTTGTCGGCGGGATCGGATTCCGCCTGTTTATTGTCCTCCAGCGCTTTTCTGGACGATTCAAAACTGAGCTCCAGCCGTTGTTTGATCTGGCCGGCGATTTCATCATTAAAATCATAGACCGTCAGCGCCTTCTGGCTGACTTCCCGGCGTTTTTCCTCGGTGGCCTGGCTGTCGTCGATCAGAAAATCGGCCGGCGCCTTGACGTCTTGTCTGGCTATATCATTGATATTATAAGTGTAATAATGATCCGGAAATGAGGACGAGAAGAATGTCGCGGCAAAAACGACGGCGGTTATGGCCAGCAGCAGCCATTTATACGCTTTGCTGTTCTGGGGCAATGCAAACTGGGTTTTGAAATGCTTGATTGTCATGGTCGGGATATGAAGGGGTTCAAACCGAATGGATCAGTCTGCTTTGTGATATCTGACTAACGCTGTGTGTCGTTTTTGTCGCATGGGAGTTTTTATATAAAACCAGCGGCCTTTTCAAGAAAAAAATTTTCGGGTGCCCCTAAAAATTGTTATTTGGTAATTTTTAGAGGCACCCGGGATATTTATTAAGAGGATGACTGCCCGGCGTTTTCGCTCTCCTCGTAGGCGGCTATGATTTTTTCCACCAGGCTGTGCCGCACCACGTCTTTTTTTGAAAAATAAACAAATTCGATGCCCGTAATGTTCTGAAGAATGCTTTTGGCTTCAATCAGTCCCGAGGGTTTCCCCTGGGGCAGGTCCGTCTGGGTGATGTCGCCGGTGATGACCGCCTTGGAGTTGAACCCGATCCGGGTGAGAAACATCTTCATCTGCTGGGAGGTGGTGTTCTGGGCCTCGTCCAGAATGATAAATGAGTCGTTCAGCGTCCGCCCCCGCATGAAGGCCAGTGGGGCCACCTCGATGGCCTTCTGCTCCATCAGGGCCGCGATCTTCTCAAAACTCATCATTTCATACAGGGCGTCATAAAGCGGACGCAGGTAGGGGTCGACCTTTTCCGCCAGGTCTCCGGGCAGAAAACCCAGGGCTTCGCCGGCTTCCACGGCCGGCCGGGTCAGAATGATGCGGCTGACCAGGTTGGCCTTGAAGGATGCCACGGCCATGGCCATGGCCAGGTAGGTTTTCCCGGTTCCGGCCGGGCCGATGCCGAAGACCATGTCATGCTTGCGGATGGCGTCGATATACGTCTTCTGGTTCTCGCTCCGGGGCGTGATGGGCCGTTTCTTGGGCGTCAGGTAGACTGTTTCCAGAAACAGCTCTTTTAAGTTGGTCTTGCTGTTTTCGCGCAGGGCCTTTACCGCGTGGTCGATGTCGGCCTCATATACCGGGTATTTTTCGGCCAGCAGCGCGTAAAGCTGGCGCAGGACATTCTCCCCCAGTTCGACCGCGATGGCGTCGCCGCTGATAAAAACGGTTTTGCCCCTGGCGTTGATGGAAATATGCAGGCTGTGAGCGATTTTTTTTAAGTGGGTGTTGTTTTCACCGAAAAGCTGTCGGGCCAGTTCGATGTCGGGGAAATCAATCTGTACGGGTTTTTCAACGGCTGCGGAAGCGTGCATGAACCTCCTTTACATTTCTGGATGGGAAACCGGGTTTTGATCCTTAATCTTATTGACCAGATAATCTTCCTCGTGATCAATGCGCGGCAGAAAACTCAAAAAAATAATTCCCCAAATATTAAACAGGAAACACAGTACGGCCCAGTTTTTGGCATTCCTTTTTATTCTATTATACATCAAAAAAGCGGTCTTGCAAAATCCGGCCGTTATGATAAAAGCCGGATAAAAGTTGGTCAAGGGTGATCCGGGCCTGGTTCCGAGGTTGTCCGTTAGGAGACGATCCGCCGATGAATACAATTGACATGATCATTATTGCCGTGGTCGGCGTTTTTCTGATTCGCGGCATTTTCCGGGGGCTGACCCGGGAACTGGCCTCCATTGTCGGCGTAATCGCCGGATTTTACGCGGCTTTTATTTTCTCGCCCCTGGCCGTCAGCTTTTTCCCGGAAAAGATCGCGGCCGCGCCTTATGCCGGCCTTCTGGGATACGGGGTGGTTTTTTGCGGGGTTTTCCTGGCTGTTCATCTGGTGGGCTGGCTGATCCGCAAGCTTCTGGGCGTCATCCTGCTCGGCTGGCTGGACCGGGTTCTGGGCGCGGCCTTCGGCGCCGTCAAGGGCGCCCTGATCCTGGTGGTGGTGTTTTTTGTGGTGACGCGGTTTGTCCAGCCCGAGTCCGGCGTCTGGAAACAATCGCTGTTATATCCTTACGGAGTGAAGGCGGCTGAAACCATGGCGGGGATTGTTTCCGGCCACCTGCCGGCTTCGCTCAAAGCACAAATCGAAAGGTTGCAGAATCTTGGAAAAAGCGCCGCGGACCTGCGAAAAGCCGTCGGCCACTGAACGGCTGGCGACAATCATCGAAAGATTAAGGGGAGAAAACGGCTGCCCCTGGGACCGGGAGCAGACCCCCCGCTCCATCATGATCTATCTGGTGGAGGAGGTGTACGAGTTGATCGACGCCATCGAGGATGGCGATCCGGCCAAGGTGTGCGAAGAACTGGGCGACGTTTTTTTCCAGGTGCTGTTTATCGCCGACATCTACCGGTCCCGGGGGGAGTTTGATCTGGACGACGCCGCCAACATCTCGGCTGAGAAAATGATCCGCCGCCATCCCCATGTGTTCGGCGACAAGGAAGCCAGAAGCGTGGAGGATGTGAAACGGCGCTGGCATAAAATCAAGCTCAAGGAAAAAGAGGGCAAAGAGCCTGTTTCCACCATGGATACGGTGCCCCGGGGCCTGCCGGCCCTGTTGCGGGCCTACCGGCTGACCACCCGGGCCGCCCGGGTGGGATTTGACTGGCCGGATGTTTCCGGCGTGATGGATAAAATAAAGGAAGAGGTGGCGGAACTGGAAGCCGCCGTCTCGTCCGCCGATGCCGGGCGGATCCAGGCCGAGTTCGGCGATATCTTTTTTACTTTTGTCAATCTGGCCCGGTTTTTAAAGGTTCATCCGGAAACGGCCCTGACCGAGTCGGTCAACAAGTTCGTGGCGCGGTTTAAATACATGGAAGAAGCGTTGTCAAAGGAGAACCGGACCGTGGAAGGAACCGACATGAAAACGCTGGACGGCCTCTGGGAAAAGGCCAAGGAGTCCCTGGTATGATCGCCGTGGTGGATTATGAGGCCGGCAACCTGGCCAGCGTGGCCCGGGCACTGGAAAAGATCGGTCGTCCCGGCCGGGTCACCGGCCGGCCGGAAGAGATCCTGGCCGCGGACCGGGTCATCTTTCCCGGGGTCGGCGCCGCCGGCGCGGCCATGGCCACCCTTAACCGCACCGGGTTGGGAGAGGCCGTGCGCGAGGTGGTCCGGCGGGGAACGCCGCTTCTGGGCATCTGTCTGGGCACCCAGATCATCCTGGGCTTCAGCCATGAAAATCAGTGTGACTGTCTGGGCATCGTCAAAGGCGAGGTGCGGCTTTTCCCGGCCGACATGAAAGACGCCGACGGTTCCCGGCTGAAGATTCCCCACATGGGCTGGAACACCATCCGGGTGACCAAAGCGCATTCGGTTCTGGCCGGAGTGGCGGCTGACGACGCCTTCTATTTTGTTCACAGTTACTATCCGGCCCCGGAAAGCGACGACAACTGTCTGGCCGTCACCGAATATGGCCTGACCTTTGCCTCGGTCATGGGCCAGGCCAACGTGGTCGCCACCCAGTTCCATCCGGAAAAGAGCGGCCGGCCGGGTCTGCGGATCCTGGAAAATTTCTGCGGGTGGTCGCCATGTTAAGCAAACGGATCATTCCCTGCCTGGACGTCCGGGAAGGCCGGACGACCAAGGGCATCAAGTTCCAGAACAACGTCGATATCGGCGATCCGGTGGAGATGGCCCGGATCTATTATGAGAGCGGCGCCGACGAGATTGTCTTTTACGACATCACCGCCTCCCATGAGAAGCGCAACCTGATGATCGACGTGGTCCGGGCTGTGGCCGAGACCATTTTCATCCCCTTTTCAGTGGGCGGCGGCATCCGCACGGTCCAGGACATGCGCGACACCCTGCTGGCCGGCGCCGAAAAAGTGAGCGTCAACTCGGCGGCGGTCCGCAACCCGGATATTATTAATGAAGGGGCGGAGAAGTTCGGCAGCCAGTGCGTGGTCCTGGGCATGGACGTCAAGCGCGTGGAAAGGTGCGAGGCCACCCCGTCGGGTTTTGAAATCGTCATCAACGGCGGCCGCACCTACACCGGCATCGACGCCCTGTGGTGGGCCAGAGAAGGCCAGCGCCGGGGCGCCGGCGAGATCTGCCTCAATTCCATTGACGCCGACGGCGTGCGCCAGGGGTATGACATCGAGCTGACCCGCCTGATCTCCACCAGCGTCACCATCCCGGTCATCGCCTCCGGCGGCGCCGGCGAACCGGTCCATCTTTACGACGTCCTGACCCAAGGCCGGGCCGACGCCGCCTTGATTGCTTCCATGGTCCACTACGGCACTTACACCATTCCCGGGATTAAGGAATATCTGCACTCGCGGGGCGTGCCCCAGCGCATGAACTGGTAATGGCTATGTAAAAAGGCCAATATCGGCGTTGCGCGTCACCCCTCGGAATTTCACGTACTAAAAGTACGCTGCATCCCTCGGGGCTTACGCGCCTTGATCTTGACCTTTTTACATAGCCATTTTTTTATGCGGAAGGTTTCATAAGAAGCCGTTTTGTTCGCTCCCCGATCATTTTGGGCGGGTTCACCGCCCTTCGCTGAATTTCTCGAACTCGGGCTGTCCAATATCTCTAAAAATGTCCGGACTTCACCCTCAGGCAGCGAGAAATTCTATACCGATTCCGGTATCACGCTCAGGCCGGTGAACCCTTGTTCCCCAAAATGATCGCAGGTCGCTCACAAAAGACTTCTTATGAAACCGGCAGATTATCATTGTAGAGGCTGTAGGCTTAAAGATGGTTTTAATTCTGAATGATCATAAGCAGGCAGGGCTTTCTAAGAAGTTGTTTGAAATTGAACAGAAAAATGTCAATATATCAGTAGGGGGTAAAACCAAGCAGTTTATATAACGAACAAGGATAGATCGTGCGTAGCCACGATCTTATCCGGTGGTTGAACAAGCCCGGAGCGCCCGGCTAGTCCTTATTATATGCAGATATCTTTTTTCAGGTAGAGAGCAACCGGAGTCGAT
>JBFMDX010000035.1 GCA_040753795.1 Thermodesulfobacteriota bacterium | reverse complement strand
CCCGGATGCCGCCGAGCATGAGCACGGACAGGGGGTAATAAATCATGGGTTTGTCGTAAACCGGCAGCAGCTGCTTGCTGGTAACCCGGGTCAGGGGATAGAGCCGGGTGCCGGAGCCGCCGGCCAGGATTATACCTTTCATCATAACCTCATATAGCTGACTTCGTTAAAATTGAAATTTCAGATTTTGTAAAAAATTAAATTCAACGGTTTCGAGAGGAGTCCTTTTCCCGATTCAATTCTTTTAACAACCAAACCTTGTGGCCACGGTTGTTTATAGCGATACCCTTGAAACTTTAAAACCTTAATCACTTAATCACTATCTTTATATAAATAACCGCACAAATCGTTTTTTACGAATAATGTTTTTCTATCCACTCCCTGTATTCGCCGCTTTTGACCCGGTTCACCCAGGCCTCGTTGCTCATGTACCAGTCGATGGTGGCCTCGATGCCTTCCGCCATGGTGACGCGCGGTGCCCAGCCCAGTTCGGACCGGATCCTGGCGGCGTCGATGGCGTAGCGCCGGTCATGGCCGGGCCGGTCTTTGACAAAGGTGATGAGCTTGCGGCAGCACCCTTTTGTCCGTCCGGTTTTGGCGTCGATGGCGTCGCAGATCATCTCCACCAGCGCGATGTTTTCCATCTCGCAGCCGCCGCCCACGTTGTAGGTCTCACCTTCCCGGCCGCGGCAAAGGATCTCCCACACGGCCCGGCAGTGGTCTTCCACATGCAGCCAGTCGCGGATGTTACGGCCGTCCCCGTAAACCGGCAGGGCTTTTCCCTCCAGAGCGTTTAATATCATCAGGGGGATCAGTTTTTCCGGGAACTGATAGGGGCCGTAATTATTGGAACAGTTGGACAGGGTCACCGGCAGGCCGTAGGTGGCGGCATAAGCCCTGACCAGGTGATCGGAGGCGGCCTTGGAGGCGGAATAGGGGCTGTTGGGCTGGTAGGCGGTGGTCTCCGTGAAATACCCTTCCTTGCCCAGGCTGCCGAAGACCTCATCGGTGCTGATGTGATGAAACCGTGCCAGGCGGCTTTTACGCTTGCGGGCGATTTCCAGCAGGTTGAAGGTGCCGATGATATTGGTCTGAATGAAGTCATCCGGCGCGACAATGGACCGGTCCACATGGGATTCGGCGGCAAAATGGCAGACGGTGTCGACGTCGCTTTCTTCGAAGATCCGGTTCATGGTCGCCAGGTCGCAGATATCCGCCTTTAAAAAATGATAGCGGCCGGGGTAGGCCTGATCGATGCCGGCGAGGTTTTCCGGATTTCCGGCGTAGGTCAGGCTGTCCACGTTGATGATGCGGCCGTCAAAGTCCGTTTGGCCCAGGATAAAGCGGATAAAGTTGGCACCGATAAAGCCGCAGCCGCCGGTGACTAAAAGGTTCATGGACTTTTTCCGTCTGTTGAGGTTAATGGCCGGCACTGCTCCAGCAGGGTTTCACCGTACCGGTCCAGGTAGTCATCCAGGTCTTTCTGCCAGGCGCCCATGCGGTTGCGGTTTTCCGCTTTGAGCCGCCGGTTTTCCAGGATCGAACAGGCGGGGCGGACGGCCGGGGTGGGATATTCCCGGGTCTGACAGGGGACGATTCGGTTGGGGACATTCAATTTTTCCAGAAAATAGCGGGCGAATTCAAACCAGGTGCAGGCCCCTTCGGCTGACGCGTGATACAGGCCCTGGGCCGGCGGATCGATCAGTTCGTCGATCTGCCTGGCCAGGGTCAGGCTCCAGGTGGGCGAACCATACTGGTCGTTGACGACTTTCAGGGGCTGGTCCGGCGCGGCCAGCGCTTTTTTTAAAATAGCTTTAATAAAGTTGTGGCCGGAAAAGCCGTACAGCCAGGCCGTGCGCAGGATGAGGTGCCGGTCGGTGCAACGCGCCACCGTCCGTTCGCTTTCGCGTTTGGTCACGCCGTAATAGGACAGGGGCGCCGTCTCGTCGGTCTCGACGTAGCTTTCCGGGAATATTTTTTTCCCGTCAAAGACATAATCCGTGGAAATGTGCACCATCAGGGCGCCGCACTCCGCGGCGCCGGCGGCCAGGTTTTCAGCGCCGGTCACGTTCACGGCCCAGGCCAGGCGCTTCTGGGTTTCGCACTGGTCCACCAGGGTGAAGGCGGCGCAGTTGATGATCACCTCCGGCCGGGCCTGACGCACGAACGCCAGCACCCGGTCCGGGCGGGTGATGTCCAGGTCTTCGATATCCACGCAGGTTAACGCGTGGCGGTCGCCAAACACCGCCTGGCAGTCCCGACCCAGCTGGCCGTTGGCGCCGGTAATCAAAATGTTCATGTCAGTATTTCGAATCAATATCCGCGGATGGCGTCCGGGCTCCTGTTAAATCAGGGCCCGGTCATGAACTGATCATACAGTCGGAAGTCATCCGGAAGTCAAACGATGGGTGGAACATAGCAGGAAAAAAACCGATAGTAAAGGTTTGACAAAGGCCGCAAATTTAAAAGAATCTGCAAAAGGCAATTTTTAGAGGTGCCCTTTAGATATATTTTTTAGCAAGCGTTTTATCCACCGTCAGGGAGCGGCTTCCGTCTTTTTCCTCGATCAGGCCGGACGCAAACGGGTCAAACTGGATATCCGCGATGATTTTGTTAAACACTTCCCGCAGGGCCCGGGCGCCGATCCGGGAATTGGTTTCCGCATGGGCCGCGATCAGGTCCAGGGCATCGTCGGAAAGCCGCAGGTCGATGTTAAACGTTTGAAAATATTCTCTGGCGTTTATATACGGCGAGTCCACCGCGGTGAGAAGAATATGCTTCAGGGCGTCCTTCTTCAGGTTCTCCAGCACGGTGGTGCCGCTGAACCTGGAAATGAACTGGGGGATCATGCCGTAGGCAAACAAGTCATCGATCTTGAGATATTCCTTCAGGGTGAAGATGACCTTTCGTTCCGGCCGTTCCGTGGCGTCGTCCCAGACGAAGGTTTCTTTGAGCTTTCTTCCGTTCTTGCCGGATTCCACAATGGCATAGACTTGATTGTACAGCTCCTCAAAAGCGCCGCCGCAGATAAACAGCATTTTGGCGGTGTTGACGGGTATCCGCACGGCCCGCCTGGCCCCGTCCTGGATGACGGATGTTTCGATATAGATGGTTTCCCCTTCCAGGATGGTCAGCAGGGCCTGTTGAATGACGATACCCGAGACGTTTGTCCGTCCGGAAATTTTTGATGAAATTTTGTCCACTTCATCCAGACAGACGGTGGCGTTTTCAATATGGGTCTTCAACTCCCTGGCGGTGACCGAGGCGCCCAGGCGGTTTCGCACACCCGCCTCAAGGTCTTTGAATATCCGATGAAGATTAACTTCCCCGGTGTCATCCACCAGGGTATTGGCGTTCATGACCGACATGGCCTGAAACGCCTCCAGTTCCTTGTGGTCCCGGTAAAACTGGAAGACGGAGTTCATGATGGTCGTTTTGCCGGTGCCGCTGTTGCCGACAAGGAAGATGTTGCCCCATTTAATGCCGCTGATATGCTTGAAGACGGAAACGGAAATCTGTTTTAAAACCTCATCCTGTCCCAGCACCTTCCGGGAAAGATAGGCAAAAATATCTTTGGGTTGAATGCTAGCGGTCATGGCGATTCCCCTGTGCGGATCTTGTCCGGTAACAGTAAAAAGAAATAAATCAGGTAAAGCAGTGCTTTCAATTCCATAATTTTCCTATATCAGGGCCGTGGACAGGTGTCAATTGTTGTAGATAACTGTAATAATTTGTAAAACAAAAAAAACACGGTATTGAATTATTGACAATTAATTCTGTTTTGTATAAATATGCAGCCATCATTGATGCTGTATGAGTTCAGCCGTTATCATTGCTTAACCATATCCTGGAGGTGTTGCCATGTCTAACGCAGTCAGGAAGTTTCTTTCGTTTTTTCTGATATTACAACTCGGTATCCCTTGTTCAATTTTTGCGGCGGCAATCGGTGAGTTTACCTCGGTCGAGGGCGCTGTCACGCAGATGAGGGCGACGGAAGCAATCAAGCCCGTCGTGAAATCACCGATTCAAGAAAAAGATGTCGTCATCACGGATCGGGCATCTTCGGCCATGATGACTTTTTCTGATGACAGCACCATTACCCTGAGCCAGAACTCAAAACTGGAAATCAATCAATTCCTTTTCAAAAAACAATCTCGCGCGGCCGTTTTTTTACTATCAATCGGTCAGTTGACGGCCACCGTCGGCAAATTCATTGGCGGCGATAATCTTTACGAAGTTCGTTCGCCGACCTGCGTTCTTGGCGTCAGGGGAACGGGCTTTGGCTTTATCGAATCCAGGGATGAAGACAGGACAAAGGCGACGGTCAGTTGTACGGAAGGGTCGCTGAATCTGTCAGCCTTGTCAGATACCGGAGCGGTTGTCTCCACCGCCGTGCTGGAAGCGGGCCAGATGGCCGTCATTACCGGAGGCGTCATCACTGTTTCTTTGATTAGCGCTGCAATAGCAACCGGCGGTGGCACCGCCACGGCCGAGTCAGGCCTGTCAACCGGTGCGATAATAGGGGCAAGCGCCGCTGCCATTGCCGGTACAGCGGCGGCGGTAGCAGCCGCAAATAGTGGCGGCGGGGGCGGCGGGGGAGATAGCCATGATGGCACACCAGAACCTCCGCCTGCTTCGGATTGCACGCTTGGGGCTTCAACGGGGGAAGTGTATTATTCTGGAGACTGTGTTTATTCCGAGGTGGCCCTGACTGGCGACTGTTTGAATTGTTCCTGGGTCCAGGGATGGGTGTGCGAGGACCCCATCACTACCACTTGCCATACGTATTACCTGACAAATAACGGATATAAATCGCCTGTATGTGATTGCTCGGACACCGCCTGTATTCAAAACAGCGCTCAATTAACAGTCGATCACTGTAAGTGATACATTAAAAGAAGGCGATAGCCTTTTTATCATTGACAGGTGAATTGAAGGGTTTTATTTATGATTGAGCGCTCGCTCGGTAAGAAAAAGTTTTAAACAAGGACAGAGAAAATGGCGGACTCGCCTTCAGGCATCCACGAAGTCCCGACGGAAGTAAAGGACAAGGACCTGGTTCACAAGCGGCGGCGGCAGATTGTCGATGCCTCGGTGGCCCTGTTTGTGGCCAACGGCTATCACAAGACCACCACCCGGCAAATCGCCCGGGCCACGGGCCTGTCCATCGGCAGCCTGTATGAATATGTCTCCACCAAGGAGGATATTCTCTACCTGGTGTGTGACGCCATTCACGCCGAGATGGAGGCTTACGTGGACGAGGTTTTGTCTCACCAGCAGCCGGTGCTGGAAACCCTGCGGCAGGCCGTGCGCGGTTACTTTACCGCCTGCGACCGCATGAGCGACCACATTCTGCTGATTTATCAGGTGACCCAGTTCCTCCCGCCCAAGTGGAAGTCCCGGGTGCTGGAAAACGAGATCCGGGTGACCGGCATTTTCAAAAGCCTGCTGGAAAAAATTGTGGCCGCGGGGGAAGTGCGGGGGGTCGACAGCCGCCGCATCGACCTGGTGGCTCACAATATTGCCGTGATGGGACATGCCTGGGCTTTTCGGCGCTGGTTTTACGCCCGGCATTATAACCTGGAAACTTATGTCGCCTTCCAGACGGAAAATATCCTGGGGGCGTTTACCGGAAAAGGATAATCAATAAGGAGTAAACATGGAACCCCAACCCTATCAGCCCAAACATCATATCCGGGTCGTGACCGCCACGGCCCTGTTCGACGGCCATGACGCCTCCATCAACATCATGCGCCGCATTCTCCAGGATACCGGCGTGGAGGTGATCCATCTGGGTCACAACCGCTCCGCCAGCGAGATCGTCCGCGCGGCCGTGGAAGAGGACGCCCAGGGGATCGCCGTATCCAGCTACCAGGGTGGTCACATGGAGTTTTTTACGTATATCCTCGATCTGCTCAAGGCGCAGGAAGCCGGGCACATCAAGGTGTTCGGCGGCGGCGGCGGTGTCATCGTGCCGGACGAGATCCGGGAGCTGGAGGCCCGCGGCGTGGCGAAAATCTATTCACCGGACGACGGCGCTCGCCTGGGACTCCAGGGCATCATCAACCACATGGTCAAAACACTTGATTTTTCAACGATTGACGGGCGACCGGGGGATCTGGACCGGTTGTCGGCCGACAACCCCGGAATGGTGGCCCGGATGATCACCCAGGTGAGAACGGCCGAGGATGCCGCGGACGGATCGCTGGATAAAATCCGGCAGGCCCTGGACGCGAAAACCGGTAGCCGGGTCGTGCCGGTGATCGGCGTCACCGGCACCGGCGGGGCCGGCAAATCCTCCCTGACCGACGAACTGATCCTGCGGTTTCTGATGGATCCCGGCGATACCCGGGTAGCGGTCATCTGCGCCGATCCCTCCCGCCGGAAAACCGGCGGCGCCCTGCTGGGCGACCGCATCCGCATGAACGCCATTAACAGTTCCCGGGTGTACATGCGCAGCCTGGCCACGCGGCAATCCCACGCGGAAATTCCTTCGGCCATGGCCGAGACCATCGCGACCGTCAAGGCCGCCGGTTTCGATCTGGTGGTCGTGGAAACGGCCGGCATCGGTCAGGGCAATTCCAACATCGTCGGCCTGGCCGACGTTTGCCTGTACGTCATGACCAGTGAGTTCGGGGCCGCCTCCCAGTTGGAAAAGATCGATATGCTCGATTACGCCGATATCGTGGCGGTCAACAAGTTCGAGAAACAGGGCTCGGAAGACGCCCTGCGGGACGTGCGCAAGCAGATGCAGCGAAACCGCAAGGCCTTTGACGTCCCGCCGGATCACATGCCGGCCTTCGGCACCATCGCCTCCAAGTTCAACGACGACGGCGTCACGGCCCTTTATCACGCCCTGCTGGACAAGCTGGCGGAAAAGACCGGTATCCGGTTTGAAACCTGTCTGCCCAAAAGCGGCGCCACCTGTTCCACCAGCCGCGCGATTATCATTCCGGCCGAACGCACCCGCTATCTGTCGGAAATCGCCGAGACCATCCGCGCATACCATGAAGAGACCCGGCAACAGGCCGACGCCCTGCGCCGGGAGTGGCATATGGCCGAATCCAAACAGGCCCTGGCCGACAGCGGCGCGGCCAGGGCGGCCGCGGATCTGGACGGCCTGCTGGAGCAGGCCTGGCAGTCGGTCACCCCGGAGACCCGGGGCTTGCTGGATCAGTGGTGCCGGATCAAGGATTCTTATTATGAAGACGAACTGGTCTATTCGGTCCGGGGGGAGGAAATTCGCCGGCCCCTGATTACCCGGTCCCTGTCCGGCACCCGCATCCCCAAGCTCGCCCTGCCGGATTAC
Organism: Thermodesulfobacteriota bacterium; assembly: GCA_040753795.1. NCBI lineage: Bacteria > Pseudomonadati > Thermodesulfobacteriota > Thermodesulfobacteriota bacterium. Next base: position 3,449 of record JBFMDX010000035.1, on the reverse strand, counting down.
ACCGATCCGGGAGAAATTTTCGCCTGGCTGCGCCGGGAGAACCTGCCGGGGTTCTTCCCCTTTACCGCCGGCGTGTTCCCGTTAAAGCGCGTGGGCGAGGACCCGACCCGCATGTTCGCCGGCGAAGGCGATCCGGCCCGGACCAACCGCCGTTTCAAGCTATTGTCCGCGGATTCGGAGGCCAAGCGCCTGTCCACGGCCTTTGATTCGGTCACCCTCTATGGTTTTGATCCGGACACCCGGCCGGACATTTACGGCAAGATCGGAACTTCCGGCGTCAGTGTCTGCACCCTGGAAGACGTCAAGGTGCTTTACGGCGGCTTTGAACTGTGCGCGCCCAACAACTCGGTCTCCATGACCATCAACGGACCGGCACCGATCATGCTGGCCATGTTTTTAAATGCCGCCATCGACCAGCAGGCTGAGCGGCGGCGGGCGGAAAAAGGCCGCGATCTGACGGCCGAGGAGGCCGAAGCCGTTCGGGCCCGGGTCCTGGCCAATATCCGGGGAACGGTCCAGGCCGACATCCTCAAGGAAGACCAGGGCCAGAATACCTGCATCTTTTCCATCGAATTCGCCCTCAAGATGATGGGCGACATTCAGGAATTTTTTATCGCCAACAATGTCCGCAACTTTTATTCGGTTTCCATCTCCGGCTACCATATCGCCGAGGCCGGGGCCAACCCCATCACCCAGCTGGCCCTGACCCTGGCCAACGGCTTCACCTACCTGGAGTACTATCTCTCCCGGAACATGCCACTGGACAGCTTTGCCCCCAATTTCTCTTTTTTCTTTTCCAACGGCATGGACCCGGAATACACGGTCATCGGCCGGGTGGCCCGGCGCATCTGGTCCGTCGCCGTCCGGGAAAAATACCGGGGATCGGAACGCTCCCAGATGCTCAAGTACCACATCCAGACATCGGGCCGGTCCCTGCACATGCAGGAGATCCAGTTCAACGACATCCGCACCACCCTGCAGGCCCTGTGCGCCATCTACGACAACTGCAACAGCCTGCATACCAACGCCTATGACGAGGCCATCACCACGCCCAGCCCCGAGTCCGTGCGCCGGGCCCTGGCCATTCAGCAGATCATCAACCGGGAGTGGGGGCTGGCCAGAAACGAGAACCCGCTCCAGGGCAGTTTCATCGTCGATGAGTTGACCGACCTGGTGGAAGAGGCGGTGCTGGCCGAGTTCGACCGCATCACTTCCCGGGGCGGGGTGCTGGGGGCCATGGAAACCGGGTACCAGCGCTCCCGTATCCAGGAGGAGTCCATCTATTACGAAATGCGCAAGCATACCGGCGCCCTGCCTATTATCGGCGTGAACACCTTCATTAATCCCGACGCCTCCGCCGAGGCCGCCACCGCCAAGCTGGAACTGGCCCGGGCCACCGAGGACGAGAAACAGTCCCAGCTTGACCGGTTGAGGGCATTCCAGCAAAAGAATCAGGATGAGGCCCCGAAGGCTCTGGCCCGACTGAAAGAAACGGTCCTGTCCGGCGGCAATATCTTCGCGGAGTTGATGAACACCGTCCGCTGCTGTTCCCTGGGGCAGATCACCGGCGCCCTGTATGAAGTGGGCGGCAAATACCGGCGGGGCATGTAGCCCGGAGGATGCCATAAAAATCAATTATATTCAAAAGGTTATTGCCGCCTCCGACCCTCCCGGCGGGTTTCAATAAATTTTTATTGATTTATGTTAGATGAGGGGCATATTATTAATTATTTAGTTAAGGATACAGTTATAGTTATTTATTAATTATTTTTAAAATTTATAGACGGTATTATTGACGCTGACTCTTGTTAAAGCCAAACTCCGGGTGACCGGGGGACGGAAAGCCACGGGTCTTTAAACATTCAAATAAAAGACAGCCGAGCCGCCAGGAGGGCAACTGCTTATAAGCCGGACTGTCATCGTTTTAGACAGGCCGGCTTTTTTATTGCGGGGAGAGAGAAAGTTACAGTTTCCGGGACCATCAACAAACGCCAAGAGGGGAGAAGACATTTTGAAGAGGACTAACGGGGAGTGGATTGCAGGTATCAGGACGGGGCTGGCTGGACAAGAGAAAACCCCTGTTGCGGCAGCCTGGCTGGCGGCGGCCGTTCTGTTTTGTATAACGGCCGTGGCATTGCCAGCACGGGCGCTGGATTTGAGTGAGGCTTTTGGTTTGGCGTTGAATCGGGATCCACGGTTCGCGGGCATGAGGTTCGAGCGCGAGGCGGAGCAGGAGGTGCTGCGACAGGCCTGGGCCGGGGTGCTGCCGTCTTTTAATGCCGAGGGGGTGTATACGGAGACCTCTCAGGATATCATCAGTTCGGACAACACCGTGTTTGGTTCGGGCAAGTCCGATTTTCCCACCACGGAGTATACCCTGACGCTGACGCAGCCGTTGATTGATTATGCGGCTTTTATGAACATCAAGCGGGCCAGGGCCCTGGCCCGGGGGGCGGACAAGGAGTTGGCGGCGGCCCGCCAGGATCTGGCGGTGCGGGTGGCCACGGCTTATTTTGCGGTGCTGGGGGCCTTGGACCGGCTTGCGGCTACCCGGGCCGAGGAGGCGTCCGTGGCGCGCAATTATGAACTGGTGGATGAGCGGTTCAAACAGGGGCTGTCCACGCGGACGGAATATTATGACGCCAAGGCCCGGCTGGCTGACGTGATGGCCAACCGGCTGGCGGTGGAGAGCGATCTGGACGATGCCCGTCAGGCGTTGGAGGAGATCATCGGCAGTCCGGCCGGGGATCTGGCGCCGTTGCGGGACGAGATCCCGCTGATTTCGCCGGATCCGGCCGATGCCGGGGTCTGGATCGATGCGGCCGTCAAGCAGAATCCCGCGCTGGAGGCCGTGCGCCAGACGGCCGAGGCGGCGCGCCAGGATATCCGTCGCCAGCGGGCGGCGCACTATCCGGTGCTGAACCTGGAGGCCAATCACAACTGGACCGAAACCGAAGGAACGCTTTTCGGCGGGGGCAGCGAAGTGGAAACCACCGAGTACCTGTTCCGCCTGAACCTGCCCCTGTACCAGGGGGGCGTGGTCAGCGCCCGGACCCGGGAAGCGATTCAGCGGCTGAACAGCTCCCTCCAGGAGGAGGAGCGGCAGACCCGGGCACTGGAGCGGGAGACCCGGGCGGCGTATTTCGGGGTGGGCACGTCCATCGAGCGGGTGGTGTCGTACCGGGAGGCGGTGGAGGCCCAGCGGCTGGCGGTGGAGGGCAAGGTGGAAGGCCACCGGTCGGGACTTTTCACGATCCTGGCGGTTCTGGACGGGGAGAGGGATCTTTCCCTGGCCCGGCAGAACTTTGCCATGGCGCGGTATGATTACATCGTCAACAGCCTGATCCTCAAGAAGACTTCGGGGATTCTGGGTGACACGGATATTGTTGCCGTCAACGAATGGCTGAACTCGCAGCCATAACAACGGTCATTCCTAACGAAAAAGGGGG
>JBFMDX010000034.1 GCA_040753795.1 Thermodesulfobacteriota bacterium | reverse complement strand
TATAACGTATTTTCAATAAAATCAAGCATATAATTTGATTTTTGACTGGTTTTTAAAGAAAAAAAATTGTAATTTTTAACCATAAAAACGGGGGCTCAAACGACAGGCTGTTGGACAGCCTGTAAAGCCTTCCGCTACACAGGCTGCGGCAGTTGCCCAAATTTTGTAGCGGAGGTCTTTAGACCTCCATATGTAAGGCCGAGGCCTTCCGCTACATCGTTTGTATGCAAACCAAAAAATGATAATTGAAGGGCTTTTTCGAGGAGGCTGGACATGGAACAATGGCACAAAACAGGGTGCGTATTATGCGCCCAGAACTGCGGGCTCGAAGTTCTGGTGGAAAACAACCGAATGGTCAAAGTGAGGCCGGATAAACAGAACCCCCGCAGCCAGGGCTATGCCTGCCGCAAGGGGCTGAACATCATTCATCACCAGCATCATGCCCAGCGGCTGACCCACCCGCTCAAGCGGGTAGGTGACCGTTTTGAACGCATCTCCTGGGACCAGGCCATTGATGAAATCGCCGGCCGGCTCAAAGACATCACGGCCGCCCACGGCCCCCGGTCCTTTGCCTACATGGGCGGCGGTGGTCAGGGCTGCCATTTCGAGGCGGCCTTCGGCGTGCCCCTGATGCGGGGCCTTGGGTCCCGCTATCATTATAACGCCCTGGCCCAGGAACTGACCGGCCTGTTCTGGGCCTGGAAGGAAGCCACCGGCCGCCAGTTCCTGATATCCGATCATGATCATACGGATGTGCTTCTGGCCATCGGCTGGAACGGGATGATGAGCCATCAGATGCCCCGGGCCAGAAAATATCTGACGGCGTTCGCCAAAGATCCCGGCAAGGTGCTGATCGTCATCGATCCCCGGCAATCGGAAACGGCAAAAATCGCCGATATTCATCTGGCCCCGCGGCCGGGGACCGACGCCCTTCTCACCCGGGCAATGATTGCCATTATTATTAATGAAGGATGGGAAAACGCCGATTATATCCGGGACCATGTTTCGGGATTCACGGAGATCCGCCCGCTGTTTGAGAATTTCGATTTCCGGGCGGCCATTGACATGTGCGCCCTGGACTATGAACAGGTCCGCGAGGTCTGCCGGCTGACGGCGACCCGGAAATCATCCATGCATCCGGACCTGGGGGTGCTGATGAACCGCCACAGCACGGCGACCTCTGCCCTGGAAATCATTCTCATGGCCGTGTGCGGCCGCATCGGCGTACCCGGCGGCAACATCGTTCCCGGTGCCATGCCCCTGGCCGGCGGCGGTGGCTCGTCCGGTAAAAAGAAGGAAGAAGAGTGGAAAACAGTCAAAACCGGTTTCCCGCCGTTGAGCGGATACTATCCGCCCAACGTCATGCCCGAGGAGATCATGAACGATCATCCCGAGCGTCTGCGGGCCGTGCTCTGCTGCGGCGCCAACCCGCTGCGCTCTTATGCCGACACCACCGCCTACGAACAGGCCTTTGGCCAACTGGACCTGCTGGTGACCTGCGAACTGGCCATGACCGAGACGGCGGTCTTGTCCCATTACGTGTTGCCGGCCCGGTCGGGATATGAATCCTGGGACGCGACTTTTTTTGCCTGGAATTATCCCGAGATTTATTTCCAGATGCGCCGGCCGGTGGTTCAACCGGAAGGGGAACCTCTGGAGATGAGCCAGATCCTGGTGAAACTGGCCGACCGGCTGGGCTTGATCCCGGACATCCCCGCCGCGCTTTTTGAAGCGGCCAAGAAGGACCGGGCCGCCTATGCCGCGGAACTGATGACCTTTGTCATGACCGAACCCCGGGCACTGAAGGCCATTACCTTTGTCCTGGCTCAAACCCTGGGCGAAGAGCTGGGCTCCGCCAACCTGGCGGCCCTGTGGGGCATGCTGCAGACGGCTCCCGGGCATTTTCAGGAAGACGCGGCCCGGGCCGGATTCACGCCGGGGCCGGACTTCGGTGAGCGGATGTTCCAGGCGATTGTCGATCATCCCGAAGGCTTGTGGGTCGGAAAATGCGATCCGGCCGGGGCCATGAAGGCCATCAAAACCCCGGACGGCCGCGTTCAGGTGGCCTATCCCGAGATGCGGGAATGGATCAGTTCCATCACGCCGGAATCCGAGCGCGCCGCGCTTGAATCCGACTCCCGCTGGCCGCTGATTCTCATGGCCGGCCGGCACATGGATATGAATGCCAATACCCTCATGCGTGATCCGTCATGGAATGAAGGCCGGAGGGCCTGCACCCTGGCCATGAACCCGGCCGATGCCGAACGCCTGGGACTTGCCGACGGACAGCAAGTGAAGGTGATCACCGAAGCCGGAGAAGAAATTGCCGAACTGGAGGTCACCGGCGAAACACGCCCGGGCCAGGTCATGCTTCCCCATGGCTTCGGCCTGAATTTCATGGGACGCGTTTACGGCGCCAACGCCAACCGGCTGACGAAAAACACCCACCGCGACAAGTTCGCCGGAACGCCGCTGCATCGGTATGTGCCCTGCCGGTTGGAGAAGGCTGGCCGATAACAAAAACAACAGGAGCGATCATGGAGTGCTTTTTCAATCCCGACGGCGTGGCCGTTATCGGCGCGTCCGATTCCGCCGGCAAAGGCGGATACAATATCGTTCACAATATCAAAAACACATACCGGGGCCGCGTTTATCCGGTCAATTCCCGTTACACGGCGGTCCAGGGGCTGCCCTGTTACCCATCGGCCCGTGATTTGCCGGAAAAGATCGACCTGGCCATCGTGTTCGTGCCGGCTCCGGCGATCCCCACTGTGATCGAGGACTGCGCCGCGGCCGGGGTCCGGGGCGTCATCATCCAGTCGGCCGGGTTCGCTGAGGTCGGCCCGGAAGGGCAGGCCCTGCAGGAGAAAGTTCTGGCAACGGCCGGGGCTCACGGCATCCGCCTCTGGGGTCCCAACTGTATCGGCCTGGTGGATGTCGCCGGCCGCCAGGTGTTTTCCTTTGTGTCGCCGGATATCATCGGCCAGGGCATGGTTCCCGGCCGGGTATCCATGATCGTGCAGAGCGGTATGCTCTCCGGCGGATTTCTGCTGGACATGATGTCCGGCGACAGCATGGGATTTGCCCGGGTATGCTCCATCGGCAATAAAATGGATGTCAACGAGTGCGACATCCTGGAATATCTGATCGATGATCCCGACACCGGGGTCATCGGCTGCTATCTGGAAACGCTGGTCGACGGCCGCCGGTTTGTCGAGCTCTGCCGCCGGACCGACAAGCCGGTGGTGGTCATCAAGGGCGGCCGGACCGAGCACGGCGCCCGGGCGGCCAAAAGCCACACCGCCGGCATGGCGGCCGACGCGGCCGTGGTCAGCGGCATCCTGGCCCAGGCCGGGGTTATCGAGGCCGCTGACTTTAAACAGATGGCCGATATCTGCAACGCCCTGGCGCTGACCGGGGCCTGCCCCGGGAAAGAGGAGGGCCGGGTGGCCATCCTGACTTACAGCGGCGGCGCGGGTATCATCTCCACGGACCTGATGGCCGGGCGGCGGCTGCGTCTGGCCGAACTGCGTGCGGAAACAAAAGAGAAAATGGCGCCGGTTTTCCCGGACTGGATGCCGGTCAACAATCCGGTGGATTTCTGGCCGGCGGTGGAGAAAAGCGGCGCCGTCAAAACCTATCTCACCTGTTTCCAGGCGGTGCTGGAAGATCCCGACGTGGATGTGGTCTTCATGCACCTGTTTACCGGAAGCCGTTTAAAACTGGATTTCGGCAGCCTGGCCGAAGCGTCCCGGAAGGCGAACAAACCCCTGTTCTGCTGGGTCATCGGCCATCAGCAGGCCCGGCGGGAAATCCGCGACGCGCTGCAGCAGGAGGGTGTGCCGGTATTCCGGGAGTTGGATCGAGCCATGCTCTGCATTGACGCGCTGTTCGCGCATCAGCGGTTTGTGAAACGCCGTATCGCCCGACGCGCCGGCTGATCTGTTTGAGAGGAAGAAACATGTGCGGCCGTTTTGCCATGACAGTGCCCCTGTCCACCCTGATCAGGGAATTCGGGATTGAAAGAACCGACTGCGATGTCCGGCCGAGTTACAATATCGCCCCCGGCCGGGACATCGCCGCCATCGTGCATGACGACGGGAAAGTGCTGACGGCTTTCCGCTGGGGTCTGGTGCCGTTCTGGACAAAAGATCCGTCAACAGGCAGCCGCATGATTAATGCCCGGGCCGAATCGGTGGCTGAAAAGCCGGCCTTTCGTCAGGCCTTCCGGGCCCGGCGCTGCCTGATCGCGGCCAGCGGTTTTTATGAGTGGAAAAAGGATGGCCGGGAAAAACGCCCGGTTTATATACGGCCCAAAACAGCCGACCTCATCTGTCTGGCGGGGGTATACGAATTCTGGCAGTCTGCCGACGGGCGGCGTCTGGCCACCTGCGCCATCATCACCACGGAAGCGAATTCCCTTATCCGGCCTGTTCATGACCGCATGCCGGTCATTATCCGCAAAGCGGATCATCCGCTCTGGTTCGATCGTTCCGGCCCTGTGCGCGGCGCGCAGATGCTGCTAACGCCTTATCCGGATGATGAACTGGAAATATACAATGTATCAGGGAAGGTCAATTCGCCGGTCAATGATTCGCCGGAATGCATTCAACGGGAGGGGGGATAAAAAAATGGAAAGGCGGTTTATGGCTTTCACGTTCCATAAACCGCCTTGAACCGGTACTTACTAAATAGCGTCGTTGAGGTCTTTGCCAGCTTTGAACTTAACGGCGTTTCTGGCTTTGATTTTGATGGCGGCGCCGGTCTGGGGATTGCGACCGGTGCGGGCTTTGCGATGCACCTTGGAGAAAGTTCCGAAACCAACCAGGGTGAGCTTTCCGTCTTTGGCCTTGAGGGATTTCTTTACGCAGGCGGTAAAGGAATCCAGGGCTTTCCCGGCGGCGGCTTTGGAAATCTTCGCGTCTTTGGCCATCTGATCAATTAATTCTGCCTTGGTCATACATCCTCCTCCTCTTTTAAGTTGGTGTTTGTGGACGTGATCTTCGTCACGATGTTTCAAAAAAAATAACACACCCGATTTTATTTTTCAAAACATATTTTCATCTGACGCGATTTTTTTTACTGTTCATGGCCGTTTCCGGGCACACCCGTCCCGGATCGTTGACGGGGCGGGCGCAAGCGGTCATGACCGTTTACCGGCGTTTGTACCTGGTGACAGGGCGCCGGCGGTCGGACATGGTTTGCTTCCCGATCGCCTATTCCCGCGGTTTTGCTCCGGCCACGGTGTTCATCAGCATATTGAAGAAGAGCATCAGTTTGAAGACGGCAAAAATCGACACCCGCTCTTCCGGCGAATAGAGGCGATCAAATTCCGCGGAAAGATCCGGGTCGGGAAAATTCCCTGCAAAGACCAGGTAGGTCCGGACCCATTGCAGGGCTACCCATTCGCGGTGATCGAGATGGTCACGGGACAGGTTCTTGAGAACATCCATCTCCCGGTCTGAGAGACCGGCGATTCGACCGAACCGCCGATGAGCCGCCAGTCAATGCCGGCAGTTGTTGGCCAGGGCGGTGGTGATCATGATCTTTTCACGAAACCCCGGTGAAATCGTCCGCAAGCCGTAGACCCGCGCCAGGGGCCAGGCGTATCGGGTCAGGTCGAAGAGACGGTAAAAAAAATGCCCCGGACTCCGATACCGCCGCCTGCAAGTAACGCCCGGCTGATCCCCTCTGTCCATGTCATAAAAGGAAAGATCATAACGGACGCCGCCGGTGGTCCATACAAACGACCAGCCGAGAACAATCAGCGGCAAAAACAAGATCATCATTATTAATACCCACATCCTGTCAATCTCCTTATTCCAAATAAATTATACAAGCGGGCAAGCGAACCTCAACGCCTCACGGGCGCTTGCGCCCGACTCAACTACTCAACGGCGCGCAGCGCCTTCTCAACCTCTCACCCATCAACCCATAACCCTGAACCTTAAACCATCACCCCCCCAGATAGGCCTTCTTGACCTCCGGGTTGTCGAGCAGGTCCCGTGAATTTCCTTCGGCCACGATTTTTCCGGTGTCCAGAACATATCCCCGGTGGGCAAATTTGAGGGCGAAATGGGCGTTCTGCTCGACCAGCAGAATGGTCATGCCGTCGACGTTCAACTCCCGCAGGGCCTGGAACATCTCCATCATCAGCAGCGGCGCCAGCCCCATGGAGGGTTCGTCCAGCAGGATAAAATCACAGCCGGTCATGAGGGCCCGGCTCACGGCCAGCATCTGCTGTTCGCCGCCGCTCAAGGTTTCCCCGCGTTGCTTCCGCCGCCGGGCCAGCTGGGGGAAGAGCCCGTAAACCCGGTCATAGTCTTTTTTTAAGGCCGGGTCGTTTTTCCGTGAGAACGTCGCCAGCTTCAGGTTTTCCTCCACGGTCAGGTTACCGAAGATGTGCCGCCCTTCCGGCGCCAGGGCCATATGAAAATCGGAGACAACGCGATGGGCCGGTATGGGTGTCAGGCTGATGCCCTGGTAGAGCACCACCCCCCGGGTGACCCGGGGCCCTTCCGGCGGCGGCACGCGGGTGATGGCCGAAAGCGTGGTGGTCTTGCCGGCGCCGTTGGCCCCGATCAGGGTGACGATCTCCCCCCGGTCCACATGAAAGGATATGCCGTGAAGGGCCTTGATATTCCCGTAGGCGGCGTGAAGTTCCCGAACGTCCAGCAGCATCAGGCTGTTTCTCCTCCCAGGTAGGCCCGGATCACGTCCGGATGGTTCCGGATTTCTTCCGGCGTACCTTCGGCGATGGTCCGGCCGAAATCGATGACCTGGATCCGGGAACACAGGGACATGACCACCGCCATCTGGTGTTCGATCATCCAGATGGCGATCCTGAATTCTTCGAAGATCCGGCGGATGAGGGCGATGAGGTCTACGATATCCGAGGAATTCAGACCCGCCGCCGGTTCGTCCAGGAGAAGGAGCTGCGGCCGGATGGAAAGCGCCCGGGCGATTTCCACCTTGCGCTGAATGCCGTAGGGCAGGTTCCGGGGCCTGTCGCCGGCCAGGTGGGCCAGATCCATGGACTCCAGGATTTCCATGGCCCGGTACCGGATGCTCTGCTCGCCGCGGCCGTAACGTCGGGTCCTTGCCAGAACGTCCCAGAGGCCGTAGCCCAGGGCGGAATGATGGGCCACCAGGATGTTGTCCAGGACGCTCATGTCGTTCCAGAGCCGGATGTTCTGGAAGGTGCGGGCGATGCCCCGGGCGGTGATACGATGGGGCTTCTGGCCGCTGATGGATTTCCCCTGGAAGAGGATGTCCCCCCGGGTAGGGGCGTAAAACCCGCTGACCAGGTTGAAGACCGTGGTCTTGCCGGCGCCGTTGGGGCCGATCAGGCCCACCAGCTCCGGGCCGTCAAAGCGCATGGAAAAATCGGACACGGCCGTCAGTCCGCCGAATTCCCGGGTCAGATTGTTTATGGTCAGAAGCGTCATGGTTCTTATTTAAATTTATAATATTTCCTCAATCGCGGGAGAAAGTCCGCCAGTTCCCGGTTGCCCATGATGCCCTCCGGCCGGAACTGCATCAGCAGCACCAGCAGCAGGGGGATGATGATCCATTTCACCACCTGGCTCAACTGGTAGGTGTCGGGCACCAGGGGGATAAGATGAATGGCCGAATCCAGAACCGGAATGACAAACCGCAGCCCCTCGATCAGGAGCGTAAACAGGATGGCGGCCAGGACCGATCCGCTCAGAGAGGCCATGCCCCCCAGATACACCATGACCAGGCATTCCGTCGATTTCATGATACCGAATGAGTTGGGGTTGATGTATCCCAGGATATGGGCGTAAAGCCCGCCGGCAATACCGGCTAAAAAGGCTGAAAGCATGAAGGCCGCCACCTTCATCCGGTCGGTGTTGACGCTCATGATCTCGGCCGCCACCTCGTCCTGGCAGATGGCGATGATCCCCTTGCCGTAGGTGGAAGTGACGAAGCGCCGGATGATAAATACGGTCAGAACGGTGAAGATCAGCACCCAGATCAGCATCCAGGGCAGATCGACGGCGTCGCTCATGAAAAATACGATTTTTTTCATGCCCATGAGCCCCCGGGCGCCGCCCAGGCTTTCTAAATTGATGAAGATGTTGCAGACGATAAAGTTGGCCGCCAGAGTGATGATGGCCAGGTAGTCGTCACGGGTTTTAAACGACGGTACGGCCACCATCAGGCCGGCCAGGGCGGCAACGACGCCGCCGGCGATCAGGGTGACCGGAAACAGGAAGAGGGCCAGGGCTTCCGGCAGAAACGGCCCGGCCAGGGGCGGCGAATTGGTGAACAGGACCAGGTTGAGGACGGAGCTGACATAGGCGCCGACGGCCATGAAGGCGGCGTGTCCGCAGGCGAACTCGCCCATGTAGCCGTTGATGATGTTGAGGCTGGCCGCCAGAATGATGTTGATCCCGATGAACATGATGATGGTCTGAACGTACTGGTCCAGCAGGTCGAACCGGGCGGCCAGAACGGTTCCGGCCGCCAGGATGAGGAGCAGGGCCGGTACGCTGAATCGTTTCATTCTTTTGCCTAAATCTTGGTTGACTGGGCCAGGCCGAACAGGCCGGTGGGCCTGATGACCAGCAGGGTCATGAGAATGGAAAAGGCGATCAGGTCCCGGAAGGTGGAGGGAAAGGCCGCCACCACCAGGATTTCGATAAACCCCAGCAGAAACCCGCCGACAAAGGCCCCCCGGATGTCGCCGATGCCGCCGACCACGGCCGCGATAAAGGCCTTCCAGCCGAGCATGGCGCCCATGAACGGATCCAGCACCGGGTAGGACAGGGCGTACAAAATTCCGGCCAGGCCGGCCAGGGAGGACCCCAGGGTAAAGGTCACGACAATAATGGCATCCAGGGAGATGCCCATCAGGGGGATGGCGAACCGGTCGTAAGACACGGCCCGCATGGCCATGCCGATTTTTGTCCGGTGGACAAAGGCGTTTAACAGGAGAAACACGGCCACGGCCGTGAGGATGACGATGATTTTCAGGTTGGTCATGCTGACCGGGCCGACCTGATAAACCACCTTGTCCATGAGTTCGGGAAAGCTTTTCCGGCTGGCGCCCAGAAAGGCCAGATTGCCGTACTCCAGGATCAGGCCGCACATGAGGGCGGTGATGACCACGTACAACCGGTTAACCCCCTTTCGCCGCAATGGGCGGTAGGCGATCCGTTCCAGAGTCACGCCGCAGGCCGAGGTCAGGATCATGGTGAGGGGAATGGTCAAGGCCAGGGTGGCCCCTCCGGAAAGCCCTTCGCCGCCTTTAAAAAGGAAAGCGGAGATGAAAAAGGCGATGTAGGCCCCGACCATGAAGATGTCGCCGTGGGCGAAATTGATCAGCCGCAGCACGCCATAGACCAGGGTGTATCCCAGGGCGATCAGGGAATAGAAACTGCCCCACTGCAGGGCGTTGAAAATGTTTTGAATGAGATTTTCGGTCATTTAGCAATATATAGGGTTCAAGGTTCAGGGGCAAACCGACTTCGTGAACACGAACTCGCCCTTTTCGTTGATCCGCACCACCACGGCGCACTTGATGGGATCGCCCTGTTCGTCAAACCGCATGTTGCCGGTAATGCCCTTTACCTCCTTGATGGCCGCGATCCCGTCCCGGACGTTTTTCCGGTCCTTTTCAATGTTCCCGGTGAGCTTGCCGGCGTTCTGGATACCGGTCAGCACCACCTGGAGGGCGTCCCAGGTCAGGGCGGCCACGTCCGCCGGCTGATACCCGTACAGCTTTTCATACTTGTCGATGAATTCTCTGGTCGCGCCGGTGGCGCCGGCCGCGGCATAGTGGGTGGAGAAATACTGGCCGACGCAGTCATCCCCGCACAGCTTCATCAGCTCGGAATTTCCCCAGGCGTCTGAGCCCATGAACGGCCCTTTCCAGCCCAGGTCGTGGGCCTGTTTCACGATCAGGGCCACTTCGTTGTAGTTGTCGGGCAGGAAGATGAAGTCGGGTTTAGCCGCGATGATCTTGGTCAACTGGGCGGAAAAATCCTGGTCCTTGTCCCCGTAGCTCTCAAAGGCCTTCACCGATCCCTGGCCCTGCTTTTTTTCAAAATAATCCCGGAAGATCTCGGCCAGCCCTTTACTGTAATCGTTGGACAGAGCATAAAGCACGGCCGCTGTTTTGGCCTGAAACTGATCGGCGGCAAAATCGGCGGCAATGGGCCCCTGGAAGGGGTCGAGGAAAGCGGCCCGGAAAACCCAGGGCCGGTTTCTGGTGGTGTCCGGGTTGGTGGACCAGGGCGAGATCATGGGCGTGCGGTTGTCGTCGCAGACCTGGCCGGCGGGAATGGCCTGCTTGCTGGAGTTGGGGCCGACAATAGCCAGAACCTGGTCCTTTTCAATCAACTTCAGGGCCACCATGACCGCGGATTCGGCCTTGGATTCGTTGTCCTCGTAGATGAATTCCAGCAGGTATTTTTCGCCGCCCACTTCCAGGCCGCCATTGGCGTTGATTTCATTCTTCATCATTTCCCCGGCGAACTTGGATTCCTCGCCCACCTTGGGAATGTCTCCGGTCAGGGAAATGTTGAATCCGATCTTGATAGTTTTTGCGAAACACACGGAAGCCGCCAGCAGGATCACCAGCGTACCCGCCAATATCCTCAATTTCTTTTTCATCTCAACCCCCGGTTTTTTATTCGTTATCCCTCGGCATCATGTCTTCGTCATCCTCCGGCTTGACCGGGGGATTCAGTAGCGGAAGCCTTCCAGCCGTCAGCAGGCGGCCTGAATGCCGCCCCTACATCCCTGGTCGCCCCGTCCATACCCCTGATCTGGATTTGGATGCTCCCGGTTTCTACCATGATCCGGGTGGAGATTCAAGGAGATCAATCCCAAAACCGGTCCGGCTCAATGTGTCGGTCCCGTCTCTTTCTTAAAATGCACGGCAACAAATGCCGCTATTAAACTGGTCACGAACAGATATCGGTGTTATATTCACAAACTATCATACGGATAATCGTTACGGCAGATAATGGAGATCACGGATCAGGGAGGAACAAATGCCGCTCTATGAGACAGCCCTGGAACTGGCGGAGAAGCTGAAAGAAGCCAGGCTTCAGGCGGCCGCTCTGGCCAAAGAACTTCTGGAAACCGAATATCAGTTGAAGGTCGCCAAGGCCGGTGTGGAAAGGGCGCTGATCAAGAAGGTCCGGAGCGAGAAAGTACTGGGCAACACGCTGGAAGACCGCACCCGGATATTCACCATGGCGCTGGACGCGGACGGGGATTACAAGGCCCGGCTCAAGCAGCAGGCGGATCTGACCCTGAAGCTGGAGCAGGCGAAAATCGAGACGTCTTTTCTGCGGGATAAGCTGACCGTCACCCTGGCGGCCATGAGAATGCCTGAACCGGTTGAGGAGTGAGTGCTATCAAAAATCAGGAGAAGTCCATTATGTCCACCCTCGAACGGGCGATTGAGATCGCCGTCAGAGTCCATGCCGGCAGGAAAGACAAAGCCGGCGCGCCTTATATCCTTCATCCCCTCCGGGTGATGCTGAAGCTCACGGCCCCGGAGGAACAGATAACGGCCGTGCTGCATGACGTGATTGAAGACAGCCAGGGGGAAACCCGGGTGACGATCGGTGATCTGAGGCAGGAAGGGTTTTCCGAGACGGTTATCAGGGCCGTCGATTCCGTCACGAAACGCAAAAACGAAACCTACAACCAATATATCCTGCGGGCGGCGTCCAACCCTATCGGCCGGCGGGTCAAGCTGGCCGATCTGGAGGACAACTGCGATCTGTCCCGGATCGCCAACCCGACCCGGCCGGATCAGGAACGAATCGACAAGTACCGGCGGGCCATCGAGTTGATCATGAAGTGCTGATATATATTGGTGAGCGGTTTAAAAAAGGGGACGCCCGTAAGGGGCGTCCCCGTGATGGATGGAAACTATATGGCGTCGGCGATGTCGGCCAGAGAGTCCATGATGGCGTTGATCATGGTGTTGAAGCCGCCCATGTCGTTGATCATGCCGCTGTAGTCGGTCTCGGAACCGGCAAAGAAGAAGCTCACGCCCGCCTGGTCAAGACGGATGTACTCGCAGCGCATCTGCTTGAGGCGCTTCATGAGCTCGGCGTTGGCGGCCACCTTCTCTCCGAAGGTTTTATCGGCGGCATAGAGGGAGCCGGCCTTGAACCCGATCCCGGTGACCTCGGGCTGCAGGTCGTCGGGCTTGACGTTGGCATAGGAACTGAGCACGTCCAGCCGCGGGACCTTGGGTTTGTTGTGGGTCAGCACGATGGTGACCGACAGCGGCTGGCCGATGGCCTGGGACAGCAGCCGGTCCAGCGGGCTGCCCGTCACGTTGCCCACGTACTCGCCCTGTCCGGTCAGGAAAGCCGCCAGCCCGCCGGCCTCGCGGCCGATTTCGCCCATGGTCACCCGCGTGGCGTATCGGCCCCAGACATGAGGCGCCTCGGCGTGATAGAGCACCTTGTACCCGCGATGGGTCTTGCCGAGGTAGGCCTTTTCCGTGTTGGGAACCTGAACCGGCGTTAGGCCGGTCTGGGCCTCAAAATCCGCCATCACCTGCTGCTGGCTCGGGACCGACACGCAGCCCGCCGCCGCCAGGCAGACCGACACAACCGCCGCGCACAGCCATTTCCCTTTTCCTGTTTTCATCGCTCCCCCTTTTTAACTGTTTTGTGTATTCCCGCGGTTAAAATTTTCTCGCGCCCCGGACTCGGACCCCAATGCTGATTTTTTAGAGAAGGCCTTAGAATTATGGAATATTCTATCAGGCCAAGGGGTTTTGGTCAATGTCTACCATTTTCACCGTTCTCAACGTCATTTTCGGGATTTTTTTATTGAATTGCCCAGGTCACGCTCAAGATGATAAAGTACTAAAAATACAGGGGAGCCTTAATTTTTCCAAGTTATATTCTTTTTTATCATACTCATTTGACAGGGAGGCGCATTATGATTCAGAAAAAGCATGTCACAAACCATAGGTCTGCCTATCCGTCCGGCAAAGCAAACCCCGTCGTTTACATGGTCATCGGTTTGATCATGCTCTTTACCGGTACCACGGCCTGGGCAGTGGAATACTGGGGGCTTTCAGGCGCCCCTGCCAATGACGGCGGGCTCGGATTCAGTATGGAAAATACCGCTCTGGGACCTTACGCCAACGCCAGCACCTACGTCGGTGGTTCCGGCGTCTGGGCCACTGCCGTAGGTGCACACTGCGACGCCACCGGCGACCACAGCACCGCCATCGGCGGATACAGCACCGCCACCGGCGCATACAGCACCGCCACCGGCGCGATCAGCCATGCCACCGGGGGAGGCAGTACTGCCAGCGGTTATTGGAGTGAAGCCACCAACAGTGGCAGCACCGCTTATGGCTTTGCCAGCGACGCCACCGGCTATGGCAGCACCGCCACCGGCGCTGGTAGCGACGCCACCGGCTATGGCAGCACCGCCACCGGCTATGACAGCAAAGCCAGCGGGACCTCCTCGGTTGCCCTGGGCTATGGATCAAACGACGGCGGCTTGAGCAACGTCGTTTCCGTGGGCACGGTCGGCGGTGAACGCCGGATCATCAACGTCACCGCCGGCACCAGCGGTACCGACGCGGTCAACCTGAGCCAGCTCAACACCACCGCGGCCGATACATTGACCGCGGCCAACGCCTACACCAATACCCATATCGTCATCAATGATACGGATGGATATGGCAACCCGGTGGTAACCGGCGACAACTCCGTGGCTGTCGGACCCGGTTCCTTTGTTTCCGGCTATGGCAGTTTAGCCGCCGGCACCGCCAGCAGCGCCACGGGCACCAACAGCACCGCCATCGGCGTGGCCAGTACCGCCAGCATTGAATACTGCACCGCCACAGGCGTTTTAAGCAGCGCTGTCGGCTATGGCAGCACCGCAAACGGTATGATGAGCAACGCCGCGGGCATGTTCAGCATTGCCGCCGGAATGGGGAGTAATGCCACCGGTAATCTGGCCACCGCGATAGGCGCGGGGAGCACTGCCAGCGGCACATCTTCCGTAGCTCTGGGGTTGGGGTCAGACGACGGGGGCCAGAGCGATGTGGTTTCCGTGGGCACGGTCGGCAGCGAACGACGGATCATCAATGTCGCGGACGGTACCAGCGGCACTGACGCGGTCAATCTGGATCAGCTCAACACTATTGCCGCCGGTTCTCTGGCCACGGCCAATCAGTATGCCGACGCAGTGGGCGCCAGCACCCTGGCCTCGGCCAACACTTACACGGACGCCGCCGCGGCCGGCACCCTGGCCTCGGCCAACGGCTACGCGGACAATCGTTCGGCCGACGCCCTGGCTTCGGCCAACGGGTACACGGACAGCCTCATCGCCGTCA
>JBFMDX010000033.1 GCA_040753795.1 Thermodesulfobacteriota bacterium | reverse complement strand
ACTCCTACAACCTGGAAAAACGCATCGCCTACTTCAAGCAGGCCATCAGCGACTATCGCATCGACGGCGTCATCCTGCACGAAAACCTTTCCTGCCGGCCCTCGAGCACCGGCATGATCGACCTGAAGAACGCCCTGCAGCAGGAGTGCGATATCCCGGTGCTGATCATCCAGTGCGACATGAACGATCCCCGGGCTTTTTCCGAGGCGCAGATCAATACCCGCATCGAAGGGTTTGTCGAGCTGATGGAAAGAAGGAAACTCCGCCGGGGCGATTGATTTCCCGTTAAATTCAGACGCCAACCGCTGATTCCTTGTCTCTTTCCCTGGAAAACGGCATTTACGACCCTCACAAAACAGGCGGACACCCGTGACGCCTCTTCCGGCATGGAGAATCATGCGACCGGGGACGATTCCGCTTCCAACAAGATCAATTTACGGTTATAATAGAAAAAATTAAACAAAGGGGAAGGGGCAAGAATCGTGAGCAACCCGGACACCACGCATAAGGTTTCCCGACTCAACCGAGCCATCGTCAAACTGAGCAGCCCCCTGCAGCTTCGCCCCGAGGAGAGGCACCGGCGCATACCGGCGGTTTTCATCCTCATCGGCTGCATCATCACGATGATGATTTTCACCCCTTACCATTTCTTTGCGGGACATTTCCTGATCACCGCGGCGGACATTGTCGCCCTGATCGCCGCCGTCAGCACCCTGCTCCACCTTCGCAAAGCGCAACAGGGAGGGATGGCTTACTGGATGATCAGCCTGGTCTTCATCGCCATCTGCATCAGCACCGTTGTTCTGGGACGACAGGAGATTTCCTACTTTCTCTGGACCTTTGTCCCGCCGGCCGTGTTTTTTTCCATCCTGGGCAAAAGAGCCGGCATGAACGCCAGCTTGCTGTTCTTTGCCCTGACCGTGATTCTCATGGCAGCGCCTCAGTCGATCATGGGCACGCCGCCCTATACCCTCCCCGTCATCGGCCGGTATATCACCATCTATCTGCTCCTCACCTTCATGCTTTACTACTATGAGGCATCACAATTGCTGCTACTACGGCATATCCGGGAAGAAAAGGAGAAATTCGAGTGCGCCTCCAAGCAGGACCCGCTGACCGGCCTTTCCAACCGCCGGGACCTGATCGAAAAAATCAGGGAAGAACAGCAGCGGCAGATGCGCCTGAAAAACACCTTCACCCTCATCCTCGGAGATATTGACAATTTCAAGGCTGTAAACGACGCCCACGGCCATGACGCCGGAGACTTCGTTCTCCAGTCCGTGGCGCAACTCCTGAAAGATCAGGTCCGCAACATTGACTGTCCGGCCCGCTGGGGCGGAGAAGAGTTCCTCATCATGCTGATCGAAACCGACCTGGAAGGCGGCCTGGCCGTTGCCGAGCGAATCCGGAACAGGCTCGAGGAAACAGGCTACACCTTCAACGGCGTCGACATCCCCCCCGTTACCATGACCTTCGGCCTGAGCCAATACCAGGGAGCCAGCGACACCCTGGACAGCTGCATCAAGAGAGCCGATAAGGCCCTTTACACGGGCAAATCCCGGGGGAAAAACACAGTGGTTACCGCCTGACGGTCACGTCGGACCGGACATCGGGAGCACATTCCCCCCGCCCGCGGTCGGATACAATTCCCTTGCGGTTCCTCTTTTTTTGTGCTACCCCAAAAGCACAAAAACAATAAATCCTTTATGTTTTTTATGGGGATGGACATCTGCCGGTTACACACAAATAAACCGGTAAGATAATAAAGGTTAAGCGGACCCGAAAGGAGATCAACCAATGGCAAATAATGTGATGGAAGTCAGCGATACCAATTTTGACGCCGAAGTGCTGCAATCGGATATTCCGGTCTTTGTCGATTTCTGGGCCCCCTGGTGCGGGCCTTGCAAGGCGATCGGACCCATTGTAGAAGAGCTGGCCGGTGATTTTGCCGGCAAAATCAAATTCGCCAAATGCAATGTCGACAACAATCCGACTACCCCGACCCGCTTCGGCATCCAGGCGATTCCCACCCTGATCATCTTCAAAGGCGGGAAAGTCGCCGAGCAGATCGTCGGCATGGTCCCCAAGTCCAAACTGGAAGCAGCCCTTAACAAAGCCGTCGACTAACCGCAAAAAGGGGACCGACCATGACGACAACCGACCATGATCTGATCATTATCGGCGGCGGGCCGGCCGGGCTGACTGCCGGCATATACGCGGCCCGGGCCAGAATGAACGCCGTGCTGCTGGAAAAAGTAACCCCCGGCGGGCAAGTGCTGGCCACCGATTGGGTCGAAAACTACCCCGGGTTCCCGGAAGGCATCAGCGGCGTCGATCTGATGATGCGGATGAGCGAACAGGCTGCCAATCTCAAGGTCGCCATCGAGTCGGCGGAAGTATCGTCCGTGGATTTTTCCGGTGAAGTCAAAAAAATCGTCACCGAAAACGGGCCTCTGACCTGCCGGGCGGTCATCATCGCCACCGGCGCCTCCCCCAACCGCCTGGGCGTACCCGGTGAGGACCGTTTCTACGGACGGGGCATTTCCTTCTGCGCCACCTGCGACGCGCCCTTTTACCGGGACAAGACGGTGGCGGCCGTGGGCGGCGGGGACACGGCCGTTCAGGAAAGCATTTATCTGACCAAATTCGCGAAAAAAGTCTACCTGATTCACCGCCGGGATCAACTGCGGGCCGCGAAAATCCTCCAGGAACGGGCCCTGGCCAACGACCGCATCGAGTTTGTCTGGGACAGCGTGGTCACAGCTGTGGGCGGCGGGCTGACCAACGTCGAATCCGTCACCGTAAAAAACGTCAAGACCGGCCAGACCCGTGACCTGGCCGTGAACGGCTGTTTTGTCTGGGTCGGCATCAAACCCAACGCGGAATTTATCGGAAACACGGTGAAAACAAATGACGGCGGTTTTATCGTCACCGACCTGGAAATGAAAACCTCGGTTCCCGGCGTGTTCGCCGCCGGCGACGTCCGCGTCACGCCTTTACGGCAGATCGCCACGGCCGTGGGGGACGCGGCCATTGCGGTGCGGTCCGCGGAGCACTACCTGGACAACCTGGGCTGACCCGGATACTTCATGAGTTTTCCCGATCAGGGGCACGGCGCGCCGTGCCCCTACCGATTCACCTCTTTCCCCCGGTAATACCGCTCTTTTTCGCTGTAAACACAGCCGCAGTATTGCTGCCGGTAAAGTTGCAACTGTTTTGATTTTTCCACGCCCTCTTTCCATCCCGTACGGAAATCTTCGTAATAAAATGAAACACCCGTTTCCCGGCCCACGGCCTCGCCGATCTCCCGGATCAGGTCATGCTTCTGGAACCTGCTGTACAGCAGGGTGGATGAAAAGCCGTCAAATTGTCCGTCCCGGGCCGCCAGGGCGGTCGAGCGGAGCCGGTCGTAATAGCAGTAACGGCAGCGTTCCGCCTCCCTGAAGGCCACACTCCGCAGAAAGCGCTCCAGGTCGTACCCTTCCGGCCAGATCGTCCGCAGTCCAATGGACTCGCTGTAGCCGGCCAGTGTCTGCCGCCGTCTGGCGAACTCGCTGAAGGGATGAATGTTGGGATTGTAAAAATATCCCGTGACCGCCACGTCCCTCTCCCTGAGAATCCTTACGGGATAAATGGCGCAGGGCGCGCAGCAGATGTGAAGCAGCAGGTTCATGGCCGTTCTCCGAACAGGGCCGTGCCGATCCGGACAAGAGTGGCCCCCTCGGCGATGGCCGCCTCGAAATCGCCGCTCATGCCCATGGAAAGTTCGTCCATGCGGATGCCGGGAATGCGCCGGGACCGGATTTCCTCCGCCAGCTTCCGCACCGCCGCGAAACAGGGCCGCGCCTGTTCGGGGTCGTCAAACACGGGCGGCAGGGCCATCAACCCCCGGACCGAGATATGTTTGAACGAACTGACCGCGGCCGCCAGATCCGCCGCTTCCCCGGCCGGGACGCCGGACTTGGTCGCTTCGTCGCCGATATTGACCTGGATCAGCACCTTCTGCACGATCCCGCTTCCGGCCGCATATTTATCCAGTTCCCGGGCCAGTTTCACTGAATCAAGGCAGTGGATCAGGTCAAACAGTCCCGCCGCGTATCTGGCCTTGTTGGATTGAAGGTGGCCGATGAAATGCCAGGTCACCGGCCGCGCCTGCAGGACCGCGATTTTCTCCCGGGCCTCCTGGATATAGTTTTCGCCCAGGTCGGTAATGCCGGCATCGATGCCCCTGGCCACCGTCTGCGCGGATTGGGACTTGCTGACGGCGATCAGCCTAATGCCCTCCGGAGACCGGCCGCAGGCGAGCGCCGCAGTCCGGATCCGCTGCCGGACCCGCGCCAGGTTTTCCTTTATGGCTGTATCTTCCGTCACTGTCCCTCTCCCGGCCGACGGTAATTAAAGGTCGCCGGCCCTCCTCCGGATAATCTCTTGACGCAGGAGGTAGTCCACCACCTCGCACACCGGCAGCCCGACCACGTTGGTATAGGATCCCTTGACGGATTTGACCAGGAACGAGCCCAGTCCCTGGATGGCATAGGCACCGGCCTTGTCGTAAGGCTCGTCCGTATGAATATACCACTCGATCTCGGCCGCGGACAGGGATTTGAACTCGACCTCGGACCGGACCGCGTCCACGTGGGCATGATCCTTTGCCTTATGGATCACCGCGAAACCGGTGTACACCTCATGAACGGCGCCGCTCAGACGGTTCAGCATGCGGCGGGCGTCGTCCATGGAAACGGGTTTCTCAAGCAAATCCCCGTCCGCCATGACGATGGTGTCGGCCCCGATCACCCAGCTGTCGGGATATCGTCCGGCCACCTCTTCGGCCTTGGCGCGGGCCAGATCCCGGGTATACCGCACCGGCTCGGACCAGGCCAGGGATGACTCTTTGAAACCGCTGACCACCACGGAAAAATTCAGGCCGGCCTGTTCCAGCAGCAGTTTCCGCCGGGGGGACTTGGAAGCGAGTATCAGCGATCCGTTGGCCGCGCCGGATGTATTCATGAGCCGTCCTTTTTATGAATCAGTCGGGCCACGCATTCGATATGGGGCGTATGGGGGAACATGTCCACCGGCTGCACTTCGGCGACGGTATAATGTTCCTTCAACAGGCCGATGTCCCTGGCCAGAGTGGCCGGGTTGCAGGAAACATAGACGATTTTCGGGGTCGCCAGTCCCAGCACCTGCGCGACCACATCCGGATGCATTCCCGCCCGGGGCGGATCAATGACCAGGACATCGGGAGGTTGGCCGATCCGATTCAGCGTCTCCCGGACGTCGCCGGCGATAAAGCGCGCGTTGTCAATGCCGTTTTTCCGGCAGTTGGCATCGGCATCGGCGACGCAGGCGGGGTTGATTTCCAGGCCGACCACCTCCCGGGCCGCGCCGGAAAGCCGGATGGCGATGGTGCCGGTCCCGCAGTAAAGGTCCATCACCGTTTCCGTTCCGGAGAGGGCGGCGTAGGATTCCGCCACCCGGTAAAGGGCTTCCGCGCCAGGGGTGTTGGTCTGGAAAAACGAATTGGCGGATATGTCGAAGCGGAATCGGCCGATGCGGTCCTCGATCACGGCGTCGCCGTAAAGCAGGATCTCCCTTTCCCCGGCGGCAATGGCGGCTTTCCGGCCGTTGATGTTATTCATTACCGAAGAGACCTTCGGGAAACTCCCGGCGATCATATCCGCCAGAGGCTGAACCCGGGGCCGGTCCTCAAAGGCGGTGACGATGTTGACCATCCAGGTATCCGCGGCCACGGAATGGCGCAGCATGACAAACCGCCAGAAGCCGGCGTGGGTCTTAAGATTGTACACCGGCACTGACGACTGACGGATAAGCTCCCGCACGGCCGCCAGGATCCGGTTGCCGTCATCCGGGAAGAGCAGGCACTGCTCGATATCCAGTATTTTGTTAAACGTGCCCGGAACATGAAGCCCCAGGGCGAAGCCGGTGTCAAGGTCTTCCCGGCCCATTTCCACCGGCAGCAGCCAGCGCCGGTCGGAGCAGGAAAACTCCATCTTGTTGCGATACCCGAACAGCCGGGCCGAGGGAAGAACCGGATGGACCCTGACATCGGGCATCAGGGCGATATGTTCCAGGGAATCGACGACATGTTGGCGCTTGTATTCCAGCTGCCGGTCGTAGGCCAGGTTCTGCAGGACGCATCCGCCGCAGTATCCGAAATAACGGCAGGGCGGCTCCGTGCGGTCAGGGGCCGGCAGGATAATTTCCATCAGACGGGCTTCGGCGTACCGCTGCTTTTTTCTGATAATCCTGGCGCGGACCGAATCCCCCGGGAGCGCGCCTTCCACGAACACTGTCAGGCCATCGACCCGAGCGATTCCCCGTCCGCCGAAGGCAAGCGACTCGATGTCCAGGGTGACCTCGTCACCCCTCCTGATATTCACCGGGGTTTCTTCCGGCATGACCTTTCCCCTTTCCCGTCAGCCGCCCCGTCTCTGATTCAGGTAGCGCTCCACCCGGTCCAGCCCCCGGGTGATGTTCTCCATGGAATTGGCGTATGAAAACCGCAGGCACCCTTCGCCGTTGCGGCCGAAATCAACACCCGGCGTCACACCCACATGGGCTTTTTCCAGTATGTCAAGGGCCAGCCGCAGGGAATCGCCGTCCAGGTGGGCGGCATTGACAAATACGTAAAAAGCGCCGGTAGGTTCCGAGGCGATGGCAAAGCCCATCTCCCGGAGCCGCCGGATCATGTATCGCCGCCGCTGGTCGTAAGTTTCCCGCATGCGGGCGACGTCATCCCCGGCCTGTTCCAGAGCCGCGATGCCGGCCCGCTGCACCAGCGAGTTGGCCGATATCATGAAATTCTGATGGAGTACCTGGACCGGCCGGACATAGGCCTCCGGCATGATAACAAAGCCGAGGCGCAGACCGGTCATGGCGTAACGCTTGGAAAACCCGTTGAGCACAAAGGCGTCGTCCGTGAACTCCAGAATGGAATGCGCTTTGCCTTCGTACACCAGGCCGTGATAGACCTCGTCGGAAATGATCAGCGGGGACAGGGCCGCGATCTCCCGCATCCGCTCTTCGGATAAAACCGTGCCGGTAGGGTTGGCCGGAGAGTTGATGATGATCGCCCGGGTGGCGGGCGTCATGGCCCGCGCGATGGCTTCCGCCGAAAGCTGAAACCCGTCCTGTTCATATACCGAAACCGGTACCGGCGTGCCGCCGGCGAAGCGAATAAAGTTGGGATAGCAGGCGTAATGGGGATCCGACATGATCACTTCATCGCCCGGATCAAGCAGGGCGGAAAAAATCAGCATCATGGCCGGAGACGTACCGGATGTCACCAGGACCCGGGACGGAGAAACGGATACCCCGTACTGATCGGCATAGTGGCGACAAATGGCTTCCCTTAACCGGAGATCTCCCAGGCTGTGGGTGTAACAGGTAAAATCCTCCCGCAGGGCCTCCATGGCGGCCGCCTTGACACAGGCCGGCACTGGAAAATCCGGCTCACCCACTTCCAGGTGAACGACATCGATGCCGGCGGCCTCCATGACGCCGGCCTTCTCCAGTATGTCCATGACCAGAAAGGGGGTTATTTTGGCCGCCTGCCTGGATGTGGTCCGTTGCAAATTCCTGCTGCTCATGGTTAAAAAGTGTCCAGAAAAGTCATGTCTTTAACCTGCGTGTTCTTGTTTCCGATGGCCAGGATCTCCACCTTGCCGTCTCTGGTGTTGCGGAAATAAAGCCGGCCGTTATAGGCAAACATCGCCTCGAAAATTTTCTCCCGGCTTTTGCGGAGGTCGACCTTGCGTTTGATGTTGGCGGCGGCCGGGTCCGCGTCGATCTGCCGGACCACTTCTTCCGCCTTTATTTTCATGTCATCCGTCAGGTCCATGAAGCCTTCCAGGGCCCGCTTGTGGAAAACGATGTTCTTGTATAGCGCCTTGAACCGTTTCTCGACGTTGCCGTACAGGGCAGACTTTCTGCTTCCGCGTTTCTTCTCGTCCTCGTACCGCCCGGTAACTTCCTTCAGGGCTTCGTTTTCGTGGCGCAGGGCTTCGGCCAGTTCCATATTCTTCCGGATCTTTTCCTCCAGGGCAATGATTTCATCGATCATGGCGTCTTCCATCCGGCCGGCGTTATCCTTGTATTCCAGAAGGTTTTTTCTGGTTTCAGCGATGTCCAGGGACAACTGCTTCTTTTCCCGGGCCAGCGCTTCGGCCCGCTGTTCATGATGCCGTTCCAGTTCCCGGAGACGGTCGATCTCCTGCTGTTTCTCCTTTTCGTCCCGCTTCGCCCGGCGGGCACCGGACACGTAAAAATAGGCGAAAATACCCGCCGCCAGCAGAATGTAAAAAATAAAAATCACCACTACCAGCAACGCGTTCCAGCCCAGCAGGATTCTGACCGACACCGAAAGCCCCTGGTTCATCAGCCGGAAATTTTCGGCGGCGACTTCAGCGGCCGAAGGCGGCGCCAGCCGGTCGGCGTTCAGGTCAAGGGGCTGGGGATAAACCCAGACGGCACCGCCCGACGTCACGCGGACATCCACGCTGGCGCCGGTCAGTATCAGTGATTTCCTTAGGAGGAACCCGTCGATGTTCCTGCTGATGTTCTCGCTCAAAGAAAGGCGGCCTTCAAACAGCGGGGTTGTATCGCCGATGTAAATATTCTCGATCCCCCGGGTATAGGTATATTCCAGGTACCGCTCCAGAAGAGAAACGGTGGCAAAATGAGCGACCACGGTCATGACGACCAGAAACAGTAGTATTTTCAAAGGAAAGTATTTCATCGTCGGCGCCTGATCATGTCTCAACCCAGTTCAGACAATATCCTCCTGATCTCGACGGCGGCAGGATGGGCGGATTGCATCGCCTTTTCCAGGTATTGCCGGGCTGAAACGGCATCGCCTTTTCCGTAATACGCCATGCCCAGGTGATAATTCACATCGGCGCTGTCCGGCAACTGTTCGGCGGACAATCGTAATTCACGAATCGCGTCATCGTATTTCCCCTGCCGGTAATAAACCCATCCCAGGGTATCCAGAACATAGGGGTCGTCCGGCTTGAGCTCTCTGGCACGCAGCGCCAGAGTAACGGCTTCCTCCAGTTGACGGCCCTGTTCCGCCAGCAGATAAGCCAGGTTATTAGCGGCCTGGACAAAATGCGGATCCATCTCCAGGGCCTTGCGGTAATACCCTTCCGCGGCCGGGTAATCGTTCTTCGTTTTATGCATTACCCCCAGAAGCAGGTAGGGAACGGGCTGCCGGGGATCACGGTTCAGCAGGGACTGGTACTGCCTGACGGCGCTGTCAATGTCTTTATTGATAATATACAGCCGGGCCAGACCGTAATAGGGCTTCTGAAAATCCGGGGCCAGGGAGATGGCCCGATCAAAGGCCTCCCGGGCCTGGTCGATGCTGTTCCGGGCCAAGTGCAATCCGCCCTTGATGTTATAAACCCTGGCCGCCAGCAGCGGTTTGTCTTTTAACCGTTCGAGCTGCCGATCGCACTTGGCCTGGGCGACATCGTACTCCTTGCGGGCGGCATGCAGCAGAATGATGCTTTCAAAGACGTTGAGGCGGTCAGGGTTGTTCTCAAGGATGCGGTTGAACTCGCTCATCAGCCGGTCGTATTCGGCCTTCAGATTGTTCGCCTGCTCGGTGTTTAAACGATCGAACGGGCTGGCGGAGGCGAACCGGGAAAGCGAATCCAGGGAATCCAGGCCTTTCTGCGCTTTTTCCCTGTCCAGTTTCGTATCGCCCAGTATTACCGTTACGTCGAAATTTTCATGCAGAAAACTGATCATATCCTGGTTCAGCTTCTGGGCCTGTTCCACCTTGTCCTGTTTCAGATAAACATCCAGCAGCCTGAACTTGGCGTTGATGTTGGCCGGCGCCACGGCCACCGCTTCGGCCAGAACCCGTTCGGCCGCCGCCAGATCCCCCTTGGCCGCATGGGCCACGCCCTTGGAAACCAGCAGCTGATCCGCCGCGGGATTACCTTTCAAGTATTCATCACACAGGGCAACGGCCTGGTCATAATGCTGTGCCATGAGCAGGCTTCTGACTTTCAACAGGCGGGCCGGAAAATAAGCGGGATGCTTTTCCAGAATCCCATCGATGGTTCGCCGGGCATCATCGATAAGCTTGTTGTCCAGGTAGAATTCGGCCAGCATGGTCGTCACTTCCACGTCCTGTGGATTCAGCCGGCCGGCTTTGCGAAACATTTCCACGGCTGTTTCGGGCTTGCTGACGGCACTGTAGAATTTTCCGGCCACCAGATAAGCGCCGGCCTGGTCGGGAGCCAGCCGGACGGCTTCTAAAAACGCCGCCTCGGCTTCCGCCATACGCTGCCGGTTGAAATAATACTTTCCCAGCAGAATCCGCAGGGCCGGGGTTTCCGGATGGGCCTCGACGGCCTGCGCCAACACCTTTTCGGCATTGGGGAAATCTCCTTGTCCGTAATAATAGTTGAACAGCAGCAATCTCGGTTCCATGGCATCCGGGGCGCTGGACACCGCCTCTTCCAGGTTCATCAGCGCGGAAAGCGGATCACCGGTCCGGGCCTGGATCCGGGCCAGCCCCATCAACGCCCTGGCTCTATCGGCGGTCAGGGGCAGGAGCTGCTCATAGGTTTCCCCGGCTTGAGGGAACCGGCCGGTACGGTTATAAATGTCCGCCAGCAAGAACAAGGCTTCGGTATTTTCCGGTGCCGACCGCAGCACCCGCCGGGTTCTTTCCTCGGCCGGCGCCGTGTTGCCCGCGAGCATGTCAAACCGGGCCAGATTGAGCAGGGCCTCGGCATGATCGGGAACGATGGCGATGGCCCGCTGATAGGCTTCGTTGGCCCCCTTTATATCGCCGAGCCGGACGCAGGCCCGGCCCAGGCCGGTCCAGGCCTCCACCGAGCCGGGGTCAACGGCAGCAGCCCGCCGATAACTGACCGCGGCCTGGTGATAGTCCTCTTTTTCAAAAAACTCCCGGCCGTTATCCAGGTGGGCCCTGGAACGGCTCCCGTCCGACCCGCATCCGGAAACGATGATCACCATCAGCGGGACGACCAGCACCAACAGCAAGCGACTGTTCACCTGTTTGTACCAGCTAATCATTCGATTCCCTCGATTATGCAGATGACCGGCGCCGGAATCATGTCATGCCTCTTCTTCCGAATAACTGGGGCAATCTTCCGCTTCGGTTATGTAAGGTTTTATATCCAGGATCGGCGTTCCGTCCAGCATATCAATTCCCCGGACCCGGATATTGCCGTGCTGGATATCCAGCACGGTCAGCACGGACAGCCCGATGGGATTGGGCCGCCGAGGCGAACAGACGGAAAAAACGCCCAGTGGCTCCCGGCGATGAGGCGGCGTCTGCCGAAGATAGCGCGGCAAAAAAGCGGGACTGCGGTCAAACCAGAAAAGAACGATAATTTTCTGGCCCGGTTTCATGTCCGACAACCCCTCGATATATTCCTGATCGATGGCAATCGTTCCCTCTTCCCGGGACAGGGACCAGTGCCGGGGGATATCTCGGGCATCCGTCCGCAGAAATCCGATCGGCGTCATGGTCACCGTCTTTTGCCCGCTCATGATTCAACCACTTGTCTTACCAGGTGCAGTGTGTAGTAGCTATGGCATTTCATTAAACGGAAGTTTACACCAACGTTCCGTTCCATGCAAATGGATGAGCATTCATCTCTCGATCAGTTGAAATCAACAAGGTTCAGGGTCCAAGGTTCAGGGGGCAGGGGGGTGGAGATCATTAATATTTTATTGAAAGCCCGGGATCATTGTGATAGGGATATTTTCACATATGAACGCCTGTTCAAAACGATAATATTGCCGTGAAGCCATGAATGACGAACAGAACAAAAGACGCGGCACCCGCGTGGTTTTCAACGTAAACGCCGAATTGTCCTTTGGTGATCAGACCCAGACCGGTGAGGTTCGCAACCTCAGCTTGAAAGGCATGCTGGTCGACATCAAGACGGACATTCCCGCGGAAACCGAGCTTGACATCAAAATCTATCTCTCCGGCACCTCCTCCAGCCTGACTTTGAGCATGAAGGGCCGGGTGGTGCGTTGTGACGAAAACGGTCTGGCCGTCCTCTTCAAGGAGATCGACGTGGAGTCCTTCATCCATCTGCGCAGCGTGGTCGGATACAACGAAGGCAATGAAGACAAAATCATGAGGGAATTCTACGATCTGATCGAGGAGCAGGCCGAAACCCGTTCGACGCACCCGAGCCGCCGGTAGAAAACTGTTTTGAGCAACCTGAAACAGGGGCGACCGGAAGGCAGCCCCTGCGATATCGTCATACAGGCCTCCACCGTAACCCTTGGCCCTGGACCATTTTTTTGAACTTTGATCCCTGAACCTTGCACCTTGGACCGTAAACCTTATTTTAACCCACCGCCGTTCAAAAAAGATTGACAATAAGTCCGATTCCGGGTATTTAGAATAAATTTTTGAATATTCAGGCATAATTTATTAAGTAGAAAAAAATCATGGAACAGTATAAGTGGGCTGACCCGCAAAAGAGAACTGCTTTCCCCGTGGCGGAAGCGGGGTACCCGTTCATTTTCGCGGGTGGATTCATTACAGCCGTCTTCGCCCTGACGGGTCTCACCGTTCCGGCCATGATTTCCCTTATTTTCTGGTCCTTTACCTGCTGGTTTTTTCGGGATCCGGACCGGGTGATACCGATCGGAGACGGTCTGGTGGTGTCACCGGCCGATGGCAGGGTCATCAAAACGGACATCGTCCCGGAAAGCCCCCTGGGCGAGAGCACCAGCCTTAAAATCAGTATTTTCATGTCCGTATTCAACGTCCATGTTAACCGTATTCCCTGTGACGGCGCCATCACCGGTGTCTCGTATTTTCCGGGGAAGTTTTTCTCCGCCAACCTGGACAAGGCGTCGGAAGATAATGAACACAACCAGATTTTCATGCAAACGGACACCGGTCAGTCCGTTTGCTTTGTGCAGATCGCCGGCCTGGTGGCCAGGCGGATCATCTGCCACCTGACCGGCAATGAAACAGTTGCCCGGGGGCAACGGTTCGGTATGATTTGCTTCGGATCGCGGCTGGACGTCTATCTCCCGGCGGATACGCGGTTACGCGTCAAAATCGGGGATAAAGTCAAAGCCGGGACATCCGTGCTGGGATCTTTCCAATGAAAATAAGAAAAAGAAACAAAGAAAAAGTGAAGTCGGAAAGAGAACGCTGGCGCAAAGGCGTCTATGTTCTGCCGAATATTTTCACCACCCTCAACCTGTTCTGCGGGTTTGTCGCCATCATTTCGGCCATGGAAGGCTCTTTTGAAAAAAGTGCCCACCTGCTCATCGCCGCCATGGCCTTCGACATCCTGGACGGCAAAGTCGCCCGGGCGACGCGGACGACCAGTCGTTTCGGCGTGGAATACGATTCCCTGGCGGACGTCATATCCTTCGGGATGGCGCCGGGATTGATGGTGTATTTATGGCTGCTGCAGCCCATGGGCAAGTTCGGCTGGCTGGCCGCCATGATCTTTCTGGCCTGCGGCGCCTTGCGGCTGGCCCGGTTCAACACCAACGCCGCCACGGCCGACAGCCGCTGGTTTACCGGGTTGCCCATTCCGGCGGCGGCCGGCATGCTGGCCACCATCATTTTATTCTGCCATAAAATCGGCCTGACCATTAATCCTAAAGATCCGAATTTTATACTGATATATTTTATACTGGCCGGGATTTACGCCCTGTCGTTTTTAATGGTCAGTTCCATCAAGTACGCCAGCTTTAAAAAGCTGCCGACTTTTCTGACCCGGGAAAAAAATTTCAACCTGCTGGTCATCGCCGTGCTGTTGCTGGTCTTTATCGTGCAGGAGCCATCGGTGGCCCTGTTTTCGCTGAATTTTTTATATGTGGTTTCAGGACCGTTCAACTCCATTTACCGGCGCCATGCCGGGCAAAGCGACAGCGACGAAGTGGCCAAAACGCCCGGCGTGAAAACCGGCGACGATAATCACCAGTCGACTTCCCAGATCTGAAATCCGGCAATCAGCAGATGAGAACATGATGAAAGCCGGCGGAAACGCCGCCGGAAACTTATACACTATGGCAAAGAAGGGATGCTGTGAATGACAAAAGAGTATAAGATCGCCGTCATTCCCGGTGACGGCACCGGACCGGAAGTGGTTGACGAAAGCCTTAAGGTACTCAATACCGTTTCGAACAAATGCGGGTTCAAGCTGGGGTACACCCATTATCCTCTGGGCGGGGAGCATTATAAAAAGACGGGGGAAATCCTGAACGACGATACCATTGAAAAGCTGAAAACAGCGGACGCCATCCTCCTGGGCGCCATCGGTCATCCCGACGTCAAACCCGGCATCCTGGAAAAGGGTCTGCTGCTCAAGCTCCGTTTTACCTGCGACCAGTATATCAACCTGCGACCGGTCCGATTGTATGAGGGCGTCTACACCCCCCTCAAGGACAAGGGGCCGGCCGACATCGATTTTACCGTCATCCGGGAAAACACCGAAGGCCTTTACGCCGGCGCCGGCGGCTGTCTGAAAAAAGGCACCCCCGACGAGGTCGCCATCCAGGAGTCCATCAACACCCGCAAGGGCGTGGAGCGTTGCATCCGTTACGCCTTTGAATACGCCCGCCGCCGGAACAAACGCAAAAAGCTGACCCTGTGCGGCAAGACCAACGTGCTGACCTTTGCCTTTGACCTGTGGGAACGCACCTTTTACGAGGTCGCCCGGGAGTATCCCGATATCGCCACCGACTACGCCCACGTGGATGCGACCTGCATGTGGATGGTGAAAAACCCGGAATGGTTCGACGTCATCGTGACCGACAACATGTTCGGTGACATCATCACCGATCTGGGCGCCATGATCCAGGGCGGCATGGGCGTGGCCGCGGGCGGCAACATCAACCCGGAAGGGGTGTCCATGTTCGAACCCATCGGCGGATCGGCCCCGAAATACACCGGTCTGGGCGTCATCAACCCGGTAGCGGCCATAATGGCCGGCAGCCTGATGCTCGACCACCTGGGAGAAAGCAAGGCCGCCGCCATGATCGAAACGGCGGTCATAAAAGCCGTCCGGGATGACATGAAGAGCGTGGAAGCAAGAAAGATGGGCATGACCACCAGCCAGGTCGGTGATACCATCGCACAATACATTGAACGGGCATAAAGCCGGATTATTGACCGGCCGGAATTACAGGAGGATTGAGAGTAATGGCGGACAAGCAATACCATGTCGCGGTTGCCGGAGCCACCGGCGTCGTGGGCCAGCAGATGCTGGCCTGCCTGGAAGAGAGGAATTTTCCCATCGCCAGCATCAAAATGCTGGCATCCGCCCGTTCCAAGGGCAAAAGCATCACTTTTAAAGGGGAAAATTTCATTGTCGAGGAACTGACCGAAAAGTCATTCGAAGGGGTGCAGATGGCCTTCTTTTCCGCCGGCAGCGGCACCAGCCTGAAGTTCTCCCCCCACGCCGCCGCCTCCGGATGCGTGGTCATCGACAACTCCAAGGCCTGGCGCATGGATCCGGAAGTCCCGCTGGTGGTGCCGGAAGTCAATCCCCATGACCTGGCCGGATACAAGAAAAAGCACATTATCGCCAATCCCAACTGTTCCACCATCCAGATGGTGGTGGCCCTGGCGCCGATCCATCGCCAGGCGAAGATCAAACGTATCGTGGTGTCCACCTACCAGGCGGTTTCCGGGACCGGTAAGGCGGCTCTGGACGAGCTGGATACCCAGGTGCGGGCCTACGTCAAGGGCGACGCCATGGTCAACAAGATCTATCCGCACCGGATCGCCTTCAACTGTCTGCCCCATATCGGTCCCTTCCTGGACAACGGCTACACCGAGGAAGAGATGAAGATGGTTCATGAAACCCGTAAAATCATGGGCGACCCCAACATCGCCGTTTCCGCCACCACCATCCGGGTGCCGGTGTTCTTCAGCCACTCGGAGGCGGTGAATATCGAAACCGAAAGTCCCATCTCGCCGGATGAAGTCCGGGCCCTTCTTGAAAAAGCCCCGGGCGTGCGGGTGGTGGACGACCCCAGGAAAAATGTTTATCCCATGCCCATCGACGCCGCCGGGCAGGATCTGACCCTGGTCGGCCGCATCCGCCGGGATGAATCGGTCAAGAACGGCATCGACATGTGGGTGGTAGCGGACAACATCCGCAAAGGCGCCGCTACCAACGCCATTCAGATCGGCGAAATCCTGGGGGCCCAATACCTGTAACCCGCCGGGGTGCCGATAACCGGCAGGCCGCGTCCGGAAAAAGACAAACCGCGAAAGGAAGCCTGAAGCTTTTCATTGATCGTTCAGGAGACATCTATGGGATCCATTCCTATTACCCGAAAAGGGTATGAAGCCATGAAAAAAGAGCTGGCCAATCTGAAAGCGGTGGAGCGCCCCCAGACCATCAAGGCCATCGCCGAAGCCCGGGCCCTCGGAGACCTGTCGGAGAACGCCGAATATCACGCCGCCAGGGAGCGGCAGTCGTTTCTGGAAGGGCGCATCAACGAACTGTCCGGTAAACTGGCCAACGCCAACGTGATCGATCCGGACGCTTCGGCCAGAGACAAGGCCGTCTTCGGCTGCACCGTTCTCCTGGAAAACATGGATACCGGAGACGAGGTCACTTATCAGCTGGTCGGACCGGATGAATCCGACATCAATCAGGGGTTGATCTCGGTCACCTCGCCCCTGGGACAGGCGATTTTAGGAAAATCACCGGGCGCGAACATCACCCTGCAGGCGCCCGGCGGTGTTCGCAAATACGAACTGGTTGAAATTTTATAATTCTCTTTACGGAGGTTTAACCGTGGCACGAATAACCGTTGAAGACTGCTTGAGAAAAGTACCGTCCCGTTTTGAACTCGTCCATCTGGCGGCCCAGCGCGTCCGGCAGATCCGGGAAGGATCGGAGTATCTGGTGATTTCCCCGAAAAACGAAGATATTGTGGTGGCCTTAAGGGAAATCGCGGCCGGCAAAATCACCATGGAGAACATGGAAAAAGCCGGCAAGACCCTGTTCGGCTCGGATATGGATACGCTGAACGAAACCGATCTTGCGGAAATCGCCGGTGAATTCCGGGATCAGGCCATCGACATGGACGAAGAGAGCGAAGACCGGGAAACAGGCGATGAGGATGAGTACGACGAGGAAGACGAAGAAGACGAAGACTAACTGACCTCATGTCCGCCAGCAGACAAAAACGGATCAACCGGGATTTCGGCAAGGCCATCCATCAGTACGGCATGATCGATGACGGAGACCGCATCTGCGTCGGCCTGTCCGGGGGAAAGGACAGCCTGACCCTGTTGTGGCTGTTAAACTGGCGGCTCGCCCGGATTCCCGTCACCTACGAACTGGTGCCCTGCTATATCGACCCCGGCTTTGAAAACGGCTTTGCCCGGGAACTGGCCGATTTCTGCCGGGAGCGGGACTGGCCCCTGCGGATCGACTATTCCGACTGCGGCGTGGTGGCCCACAGTGACGTCAACCGGGAAAACCCCTGCTTCCTATGCTCGCGCATCCGCCGCAAGCGGCTTTTTGAAATCGCGGCCGAAACGGGCTGCAACAAGCTGGCCCTGGGCCACAACCAGGACGATATCATCGAATCCCTGTTTCTGAACATCTGTTACGCCGGCGAGATCAGCTCCATGAATCCCTGCCAGCCCATGTTCGGCGGGAAAATCACCATCATCCGGCCCTTGGCCATGGTGGAGGAAAACGAGATCAGAAAATTCGCTGAGGATCAGTGCTTCCCGGGTTTTGAAAACCCCTGCCCGACCGCAAAAACTTCGCGCCGCCGGGCCATCAAACTGCTTCTGGAAGAGCTGTACAGCAGCAACCGGAAAATCAAAGGGAACATCTTCAGGGCCATGGGCAACGTGAGAACGGATTACCTGTTAAACCGCGCCCCGGCCGGAACCAGACCATGAAAGATATTCAGAAAACACCGGACTACCGGGAAATGCCCATCGACAACGTCGGCATCAAGAATCTCAAATACCCCATCCGGGTCCTGGACAGAAAAAACGGGTTCCAGCAGACCGTGGCTTCCATCAACATGTACGTGGACCTGCCGCACTACAGCAAGGGCACCCACATGAGCCGGTTCGTGGAACTGCTGCACATGTTCCAGCCGGAGATCTCCCTGAAAACCTTCACCATAATCCTGGACCAGATGAAACAGGACCTGGAAGCCCGGTCCGCCCACATGGAGGTCTCCTTCCCCTATTTCATTGAAAAGACCGCGCCGGTCAGCAGCACGCCGGCTTACATGGAGTACACGTGCCGGCTGCTGGGCACCAGCAAGTCCAACGGCAAAGTGGACCTGGTCTCGGAAGTGACGGTTCCCGTCTCCTCGGTCTGCCCCTGCTCCAAGGAAATCAGCAACGGCGGGGCCCATAACCAGCGGGGAATCGTCAAGCTGGCCATCCGCTTTAAAAAATTTATCTGGATCGAAGACATGATCGAACTGGTGGAACGATGCGCCTCCTGCGAGCTTTACTCGGTGCTCAAACGCGCCGATGAAAAATTCGTCACCGAGCAGGGCTACAACAACCCCAAGTTCGTCGAGGACATCGTCCGGGATATCGCCATTGAATTGAAAAAGGACGCCAACATCACCTGGTTTTCCATCAGCGTGGAGAACTTCGAGTCCATCCACAACCACAGCGCCTACGCCACCATCACCTGCGGTACGCCGCCGGACATGTCGGCGGACAACCCCAGGAAGTAGCCCGCCCCCTTTCCTGCCCCTTCCCCTTCCCTGCCCGCAGTCTTCACGCCGTTTGTTTATCATCCCACGGCCATTTTTTTGTCATCCCACGGCTTGACCGGGGGATCCAGTATCAATGCCCTCCCGAATCAAGCCGGCCCGAACGAATCCAGCGGACTCTTCACCCCCAGCCGGTTCTTCTGGGCCACATGGGTGTAGATCATGGTCGTCTTAACACTGGAATGCCCCAGCAGTTCCTGAATCGTGCGGATATCGTAGCCGCTTTCCAGCAAATGCGTGGCAAAACTGTGGCGCAGGGTATGGACATTGACTTTTTTGTGTATGCCGGCGCTTCGAGTCGCGGCTTTGATCGCTTTCTGCAGGCCGCTGGGATGGATATGGTGTCTCCGGACTATTCTCGTAACCGGATCCACGGATAAGGCACTGGCCGGGAACACCCAGAACCACTCCCATGAAACGGACGCCGACGGATATTTTCTTTCCAAAGCACCGGGCATATAAACGCCGGGGACATTGTTCCGGCGGTCCGTCTCAAAAATATCCCGGATATTTTCCAGATGTCGCCGGAGCGGGTCTACCAGGCTTCCCGGCAGAAGCGTCTGTCGATCCTTATCTCCCTTTCCGGCCCGGACAGTGAGGCATTCTCTTTCAAAGTCCAGATCCTTGATCCGCAACTGCAAACACTCGTTGTTCCTGATACCGGAACCGTATATGGTCTTGGCCATTAATAAATGAACGCCATCCAGTTTTCCCAGCAAACGGTTGACCTCTCCCTGGCTGAGAACCACAGGTAGTGACTGTTTATTTGAGGACCGAACCGCGCCCCTGATATCTCCCAGGTCTTTTTCCAGTCCATGCCGGAAGAAAAACAATAAAGCATTCAAGGCCTGATTCTGAGTGCTCCTGGAAACCTTCCGCTCCACGGCCAGAAAACTCAAAAACCGCATGACATGCGCGCTTTCCAGTTGATCCGGATTCATTTTGCCAAGAAAGGAGTAAAACGATCGCAGCCATGAAAAATAGGTTTTTTCGGTGGCATAAGACATATGCTTCAAACGCAGAATGGTTTTCATCTGCGCGGCATATTTACGCCACAGCGCTTCGTTGTTAAGGGACTGGCCAGCCGGTTCCACTTTTTCTCGTCGGCTCTGATAATATCCATACAGACGAATGGCCTCTTCTGCCTGGGTTACCTGCCAATCCTCATATTTTTTTTGAAGGTCATTCAAAAACCGCTGAATCTCATTATTCTGAATGTCACCTTCCAACGGCTGTCCACGAAAGGCCAGAAAACGATTTACCCAGTTGATATAATATGGGATTGATTTTTCGGAAACGATCCTGCCGGATTCAAGAAAATGTCTGAAACCATCCATGGTATATTTTTCCCTGAAAAAAACGCGAAGCGGGATAATCTTCCAATAGGCACAAAATCCCGCCACAAATCAAAGTCCAAGGAACTGCGTATCGACAATTAACAAATTGAAATTATGAAAAAATTATTAATACAACATCGACCGGGCAACCTTCTTCTCACAATTTCCAGCTAAAAATCATATAAATAATTTGCCTTCTGAATGTCAATAGCTTTATTTTGTTGCTTTTTTATATATTGACAATCAATTTTCATTTACATTAAATGGGCACGGGGAATATTTTTTCGGTCGGAAAACACGAATCACAATAATATTAATGTTCAAGTA
This sequence comes from Thermodesulfobacteriota bacterium, assembly GCA_040753795.1. Lineage (NCBI taxonomy): Bacteria > Pseudomonadati > Thermodesulfobacteriota > Thermodesulfobacteriota bacterium. The sequence goes on along the minus strand of JBFMDX010000033.1, from coordinate 116 downwards.
AGCTTTCGCAGAATTGTTTAATAATAACAGTACATTAAAGTAAGGCTTAGGGATGAGCCGACCCGCATTTGAGGTGGCGGATATATTTCGCCAGTATGGCAAGGCCTACCGAACTG
>JBFMDX010000032.1 GCA_040753795.1 Thermodesulfobacteriota bacterium | reverse complement strand
CTGCCAGCGGGTTTTAAAGTGGGTGCTGCAGTCGCCGGGATCACTGTAAGGGCCGGACCGCAGGGTGGGCGTCAGGCTGACGCCGGTGGCGCCGTTGGCCGGAGAGGTCAGTACGGGTCTGTCCGGCCGGGTGTTGCAGGCCTGGTCACCGATGGTCAGGGTGACGGTGTCCGTGTCGCTGGCGCCGTTGGTGTCGGTTACCGTCAGCCGGAAGATCAGTGCCGCTCCCAGGGCGTCAGCGGGCACGTTAAAGGTCGGCTTTATGGCGGCCGGATCGGACAGGGTCACGGTCGGTCCTTCGGTCTGTTCCCAGAGATAAGCAGTGATGGCGCCGTCCGGATCATAGGAGTCCGAGCCGTCCAGAGCAACATTCGTATTCACCGCCACGACCCGGTCCTCGCCGGCATCAGCCACGGGCGGCAGATTGTTCCCGCCGCAGGCCAGATCCTCGCCGGAACAGTCTTCGTCAATACCGTTGCCGCAGATTTCCAAAGCGCCGGGATGGACCGCGGCATTGGTATCATCGCAGTCGGTGTTGTCGCTTACATAACCGGCCGGCTGCACCAGGTCGATGACGGACACGGCCGGGTCGCCGTAACCGTCGCCATCGCTGTCCCGGAACCAGGCCACGCAGCCTTCGTCCACAAAACCGTCCAGGTCGTTATCAATGCCGTCGCAGACTTCCGTATCATCATCCGGCGGTTGCTCCAGACAATCAATGACGCCGTTGCCGTCAAGATCAACATCCGGGTTGCCGCAGCCGCAGGCACCGGCAGACATCTTGTTCGGGTCATTGGGACAGCCGTCGTTGCAGTCCGGCGACGCGTCGCCGTCGCTGTCCGTGTCTGCTATGCCGCAGCCGCAGAGGCCGGGATCGATCTTGGACGGATCGTCCGGGCACCCGTCGTTACAGTCCAGGGTGCCATCGCTGTCACTGTCCGTATCGGCTACGCCGCAACCACAGGCTCCGGGCTCCAATTTTTCGGGATCTTCGGGACAGGCATCGGCCGCGATGGTCAGAGTGATGCTGTCCGTATCAGTGGAACAGCCATTGCCGAAAACTGTCAACTGGAACGTGAGTGCCTGGCCGACCGCGCCGGTGGGAACGGTGAAAGTAGGCTTAACCGCAGTCGTATCGGACAGGACAACTGCCGGACCGGCTGTCTGCAGCCAGGCATAGGCCGTAATATGTCCGTCCGGGGCAAAGGAATCTGAACCGTCCAGAGTCGCTGTCGTATTTTCTATAATGGCTCGATCATCTCCGGCATCAGCCGTGGGCGGGATGATTTCCAGCCGACGCCCGCTGCGCACCGCCAGCCCGTATAACGAAGTGCCTTTATCACCACTCATATAGAGTGTACCCAAAGAAAAATCTACCGCCCAAGTGCGATACGGAATAGATTTCAGCGTTGTAGACGTATAATACTGGACACTAGTCGGTATATCCGGGAAATAAGTCGTATCAATAGCTGGAAGAAAAGTTTCATGACCCGCGATGGACACCAGCTCTTTTGGCGTAGGCAGGCGCCAGTCATCATACCCGGCCAGGGCCAGGTTTTCACACCAGTCCAAAGCTTCTTTCAAGGTCATGGTATCATTGCTATAGTTGATAATACCGTCGTCATTGAGGTCTGCCGGGTATTTCGTCCACATCAGACCGGTATTGTTGTCAGTGACTGTGCCGTCGTCGTTATCCGTAAATGACGGATCCGTCGTTCCCCCGCGAACCAACACCAACCCGATACAACCGGCTTTTCCGATGGGACCATATTCGCCGCGAGTGAAATTTATCGACATGACATATTCCGGGTTATTAAAGACTTCCGTCGATGACCAATAGTAGTTGCCGGACATATTAGGAAAGAAGGTGGCATTCACGGCCGGGCCGTGCCTGCCGAGATCGAGAATATTGTTCAGTTCTTTATATGTAGGCATACGCCAGTCGGAAAACCCGCCGAATTTGGTGGAATTAATGCCGGGGATATAAATTGATTGTGCCCAACCCCAGAAGCTGGTTAGTGGGGCGCTTATATTCGGCTTCCAGATCAAGCCGGTTACATTGTCCCGGGTCATGGCCCAGTCGGCGATGTTGTCATCGGGCAGTTGGTTTCCGTTTATATCCAGTTTGGTGTAGCAGGGCGGATTGATGGTATATTGCGCGTCCTGTCCGTAATATGCCTCCCCTTCAGAAGGGCAGGGCTCAAGAACATTCCCGGCCGAGTCATAACATTCGGTCTGGCCGGTGTCCGGCAGAACGCATCCTTCGTCAATCAACCCGTCATGATTATTGTCGATGCCGTCCCCGCAGATTTCCACGTTGTTGCGCACCGCGCGCACCATATACTTCCATTCTTTACCAAGGTAAGATTGCCTGCTGTTAGCGAAATAAACCCCATAGATAGTCCCTAGTTGATGAACGTCGGGCGTGGACGACCAGTAAGAGAAATTTAATGTATCCGGAAAATAATCCGTGTCGATTGCTGGTTCCTCTTTAGTGTAATCCACCAGGGATTTTAACTCACGGATGGTGGGCAGTCGCCAGTCATTATGCCCGGCAAAGGTCGAATGCTCACACCAGGCCAGGGCTTCCTTCCATGTGACCGGGTCGTGAGTGTAGTCAATCACGCTATCACCATTCATATCTGCGGTCTGCTGCATCCACATCAGGCCGGTTGAGGTATCGGTGACCGTGCCATCACCATTGTCCTTATACAACGGCGTCCGTTTCATCCCGCTCACCGCGAAAGTAGCTTCCTGAAAAAATTTATTGCTGTTCAATATGGTGGCGTCAAGTCCACAGAACTTGAGCAGCCAAATTCCACCGGGGTAGAATACCGTAGTCGTAGCGGTGTTGTAGTAGATATTCTCATCCCCTATTTGCTTTAAGTTCGGGAAATAATTTGTATCAATCCCGGTGCCAATGACGTTATAATGATTAATAGTGAGCATTTCTCCCAGGGTGGGTATTCGCCAGTCGGAACGGCCGCCGAAATTGGCGTTGTTTAATTTAGCGAGGAAGTCTTCCGTGTCCGTGCCGTTTCCGGGTTCTCCGGCATCACCGCCGTTGGTTGCCGGGTTGCTGTCATACCAGGAGTAAGCATTATCCGCGTCGTGGGGATTGTTGTAGTTTACGATACCGTCTTTGTTGGTTTTCACCTCCCAGAGCAGACCGGTGACATTGTCCCGTACAATCGCCCAGGAGGTGGCGGAATCCGGAAGAGTGTTCCCGCTGGCATCCAGCTTGGTGTAGGACATCGGGTGAAAAGTGTAACTGGCGTCCTGGCCGTAGTAATCCTCGCCCGGTCGGGGACAGGAAGGCAGAACGCCACTGCTTCCGTAGCAGGTGTTCACGCCGCTCTCCGGCAAAGGAAAAGGAATTAAAGGCGATGCCGCGGAAAATACCGCCGCGCCGGTAAAAAGCATAACCGCAACTGCGACCAGACAAAATTTTTTATTTTTTCTCATAATCCCCCTCACTTTCTCTGTCCCCCAATAAAAAGCTGGACAGTCTGCGGTTGAAGACAGCCTGGCTTCAAACCTGTCCCCCTCATGGCGGCCCGGCTGTCTTTATTTTTTTTAAAGATCCGTTGCTTTCCGTCCCCCGGTCACCCGGGGTTTGGCTTTAGCATGAATGGTAAATTATACGGATTTTAATTTAGTGGAGATGCAACACTTTCTCCTTCTTCAATACCCCTGTTCATTAATTCCGCAACCCACCGTCCTTATCCGATTCCCCGGTTTCCGAAACCCCCGACAGCGCCATCCATTGATCAAAGGTCCGGTTCACCCGCATGATCGCTTCGGTCAGCGTCCGGGTTCCCTCGGGCGTCAGTTGCAGTGAGTCCGCGATGACATGTGAGATTTCCGCCTGCCTCTGCCGGACCGGCTCCAGCATCCGCCGGCCTTTGGCTGTCACGGAAAAGACATTGGAGCGCAGGTCTCGGGGGTCTTCCCGGCGGGAAACCAGTTTTTTCTGGTGAAATCTTTTCAGGATGCCGGACATGGTGCTGCGGCTGACTTTCTTGAAAAAAGCGGACAACTCGGAAAAGCTGGCTTCCTTTTTCTTATCCAGGTAGTCCAACAGGATAAATTCTCTTTCGGTCAACTGCCCGAACCGTTCCTGCTCCCCTGTGGTTTCAATGAACAGCTGAACCCGGAACCAAAGTTGATCAATTGTTTTTCCCAAGTTGTCGGCCATGACGTGCGCCCCCATTGTTTATAGATGATTTTTCCGTTACCGCTGCCGGAATTTTTCCCCTGGTATTTTCTTATCCAAAAACTGGATGGTTTGTTTCTTTGAATTGTTTAATTTCTGAACTATTAAAAGCAAAATATATACCACCGTTGGAATAACCCCGGAGAGCTGTATAACGACTTGAATTTAAGCGTTTTATGTTATAAAAAAGATTGAAGGGTTTTCGACGGAGGGAAGTGTTTTACAAATAATGTTATGATCCAGTGACATTATTTGTCATGGCGGCTGGTTGATCCGACTTTTATCAGGTATTTTAATGAAAATTCTGCTGGCTGGACAGTGGCTATTTTGTGCCCTTCTTTTGCTGCTTCTCGGGATCGCCACGCTGAGGCTGATTACGATTGCCATCAAAGAAGATAAGCCGGATCCCATACCCTTGTGGTCGTTGTGGGCGCTGGGAACAGCGGCGCTTACCGCCATCTTATTGGTCACGCATTTTTTCCTGCCGATCAACTCTTACCTGATCCCCGTGGGTATGGCCGCGTTTTATGCGGCCGTTGACCGCAGGTTTGTCGCTTTCGTATTGAAACAGCAGGCCGCCGCCATCAGGCAAATCCACTGGATCATCATTCTTGTGTTTTTTGTCGTTTTGACACAAATACTTTTCTACTCATTCAATCCCATGACCACCTACGATACCTGGCTGTATCATGACCAGGCTTTAAAGTGGAATGAGCAATATTCCATAGTGCCCGGACTGGGTAATTTACACACGCGATTGGCCTATCCCAGCACGTTTTTTCTGACCAATGCCTTGTTTGACAATAATACGACGTATGTTTTCAGCTCGTTTTTGTATATTTTCCTGTTGTGCCTGGGGTCGGGTGGGCTTAACCGGGTTTTGCGCCGGCAGATAGATGTGCTTTCAGTGGCGCAGAGCCTCTCGCTTATCGCCTTGCCGGTCTTCATCCGGGATCTTCCCTCGCTTTCCAATGATATCGGCGGCGGCATTTTTTATATCGCCGCCATGGCGCTGATCAGTATGGCGGAAACGCAAAAGTCCCCGGCGCGTAAAATTATGGCGTTGTGGGTCAGTCTTTACGCCATTACCGTCAAGCTGACGTTTCTGCCTCTGGGATTGTACGGCCTGTATTTGCTGTATGATGATTTAAAGAATAAAAAATATTTTACGGCCCTATTTGCTTACGGCCTGCCGGTGGTATCCTTATACATCCCCTTTTTAATAAGAAACGTCATTGTTTCCGGGTATTTGATTTATCCATTCAGATATGTGGATTTTTTTAATGTGGAATGGAAGATTCCCCTGCGGACGCTGGTCTCAGACAGTCAGTGGATTGCATCCTGGGCAAGGGTGCCGGGGCTTTCTCCACAGGAGGTGTTAGGGCAGGGGTTCATGCATTGGTTCCTCCCATGGATTAGCGTGGATTATAATATGGTGTTCGTTATGCTTTTCGTTTTTTGTTCACTGGTCTTTTTTGTCAGTTTTCTTGTCTTGAAAACAGATAGGGCCACAGACTTTCCAATTGCCTGTCTGATCTCCCTGATCAGCGTGCTTTTCTGGTTTATGACAGCACCCGATATCCGATTCGGTTTTTCAATCATGCTGGTCTTCGGCTCGTTTTCCATAGCGCCGCTGCTGTGCAGGCTCATAAAATCCATTTCAGAACATAAATGGTCTCTGCCTGTTGTGGTAAGCGTTTTTTGCCTTTCCATTTCCATCGGCTCACTTTATTGCGCGGGGAAAAAACCAAAGATGCAAACGGTTGCGGAACTCAATCAATTAGTTAAGGAACACCAGGAAGAAGCGTTTGTCATTAAGATAGTTGAGGAAAATATTACTTTTTATAAGCCATTATATAAAAACTGGTGCATGACCTCTCCTCTGCCCTGCACGCCGTATGATACGCCTCCGCTTCAATTTAAGATGCGGGGTGAATCGATCAAACAGGGATTCAATCCCTCTTAACTTCCGATCCTGCCGATATTGTCCCAGGTTTTATGCCAGAGGCGGACACCCTGGCCCATAAACAAAAAAAAGCAGCTTTCCGATCGAATGTGAGGGTCGGAAAGCTGCTTTTTGTCTTTAATCAGGCGTTGGTCAGCCCGGTGCCGTCCGGGTCGATCAGGCTGTTTGCTGTTCGCAGGCTTTGAGGGTCTGCTTGCACAGTACCGAGGTGGTGACCGAACCCACGCCGGCGGGTACCGGCGAGATTCTGGCTACGATCGGTTCGGCTTCCGCGAAATCCACGTCGCCGCAGTACTTGCCGGGGTTGTCCGGGTCCGGGTTGATGCCCACGTCGATGACGATCTGGCCCGGTTTGACAAAATTGCCCTTGACCATCTTGGCCTTGCCCACGGCCGCGATCAGGATCTCGGCATCCTGGCACACGCCGGCCAGGTTCTCGGTCCGGGAATGGCAGATGGTGACCGTGCCGTGCTCACGCAGCAGCAGCATGGCCAAGGGCTTGCCCACGACCAGGGACCGGCCCACCACGGTGCACTTCTTGCCTTTGATGGGGACGTTGTAGAAATGCAGCATCTCCATGCAGGCCGTCGGTGTGCAGGGGGGAAAGCCGGTGGGGTCGTCGGTGAAGATCTTGGCGGCGCCGCCGGTGGTCAGGCAGTCGACGTCTTTTTCCACCGGGATCAGTTCCCGGATTTTCCGGGCGTCCAAATGCTTGGGCAGGGGGAAGAACATGAGGATGCCGTGCACGTCCTTTTTGGCGCCGACGCCGGTCACGGCTTTTTCCAGGTCTTCCTGTCCGATGGTTTCCGGATATTCGAACACTTCGCATTCCATGCCGATGCCGGCGCAGGTTTTCTTGGCGCCGCCCTCATAGAACAGGTCGTCCGGCCGGGCGCCGACGCGGATGATGCCCAGCTTGGGAGAGATACCGCGGCCTTTGAGTTGAGCGACCTTTTCCGTCAGTTCCGCTTTGATCGCTTCTACCACGGGTTTCGCTTTCAGAATTTCCGCCATTTTGCAACTCCTTATTTCTTCAGTTTGGTAATCACCAGGTTGAGGGTTTCATCCGCCAGCTTGGACCCGTCGTTAATCAGCTGGTCCATTTCCGTCTGCGTTTTTCCCTTAAAATCCGGATCTTTGATTGTATTAAGGTTAATGATTACATTAAGGCTTCCGGCGACCAGGGCGCTCTTTAAAAAGGTCACGCCGCAACCCACGTCCGACAGGGCCAGCATGGATCCGATCTGGCCCATGCGCTGATGGATTTTGATGCCTTCATAGGCATAGCGCATGATCTCCATGGGCACCGAGCAGGCTACCTTGCTGCAGTTCTCGATGGTGATTTCCTTCTGCTTGGCCTGTTCCGGGGTGTCCTTGGGCAGTCCGTAGGCTTTGGAAAGGGGCTCGAACACCTCGGCGTCCTTGTCCACCAGTTCCTTGAGTTTTTCGATAATCTCGGTACCGCGATCCATGAGCTTCTTGACCTCATCCTCGACCTCGGCATATTTCTTCTTGCCCACGGTCAGGTTGCCGACCATGTTGCTCAGGCACATGCCGATGGCACCGCCCAGGGCCGCGGCTCCGCCCCCGCCCGGGACGGCGGCCTTGGAGGCGAGTTCAGTCAGAAACTGCTTGCATGAATAATCCATCATTGACATTGTTCTTTTCTCCTTTTCTTGTCTGGGTCCGAAGACCGGTTTTCAATATATTAATAAGGTACGGTTATTTTAGGCCCATTATCCATAGCAAGGCCGTCCCGGTGTGTCAACAGGATTAGGCGGTCTTATCTGTCGCCGCCCAGAAGGGTACCCAATCCTCCCAGGACGGATCCCTCGCCGGTGCTGCCGCCGCGCTGGGGGGCCGCCTGGAGCATGCGGCCGGCCAGGCGCGAAAAGGGCAGGGACTGGAGCCATACCCGGCCGGGTCCCTGCAGGGTGGCGAAGAAAAGTCCTTCACCGCCAAACAGGGCTGATTTGATGTTGCCGGCCTGCTGGATGTCGAACTGCACGCCGGGCTCCAGGGCCACGATGCAGCCGGTATCCACGTGCAGCGTTTCCCCGGCCTTCAGGGTCCGGTCCACCACCGTGCCGCCGGCGTGCATGAAGACCAGCCCGTCGCCCTCCAGCTTCTGCATGATGAAGCCTTCGCCGCCGAACAGGCCGGTGAGGATTTTTTTCTGGAAAAAAATGCCGATGGCCACACCTTTGGCCGCGCACAGGAAACTGTCCTTCTGGCAGATGAGAACGCCGCCGATCTCTTTTAAATGCACCGGAATGATATTGCCCGGGTAGGGCGCGCCAAAGGCCGCGTGGGCCTTGCCCTGGCCATTGTTGGTAAAGACGGTCATAAACAGACTCTCACCGGTGATCAGGCGCTTGCCGGCGCCCAGCAGCTTGTCCATGAAGCCGCCGCCTCCCGTGCCCGAGCCGTCACCGAAAACGGTCTGCATTTCCACCCGGCTGTCCTTGTACATCATGGCGCCGGCCTCGGCCAGGGCGCTTTCGCCGGGATCGAGCTCGATCTCGACGAATTGCATCTCGGCGCCCATGATTTTAAAATCGATTTCATCGGAGCGCCGCGAGGCGCCTACCGGCGGCGGCATGGCCGCCTGGGCCGCCTGGGGCGAGGTCAGTTCGCCGACGCTGGCGATGGGCTGCCACTGGGCAAAGCCTTCCCGCCAGGCAAAGCCGTTTGAATTTTTGCGGGCCTGGGCCGCGGCCTGGGCCTGGTCCATGGGGCCGATCTGGTTACCGTCATAGCTCAAAAACCACTGGGTCATGGGGATCTCCTTTTAAAAGAATACATTGACGCCGGCCTGTTCATGGAGGGCGGCCAGGGTTTCCTTGTCCAAACGAAGCGCTCTGGCCAGGCCCTGCAGGTAGTCCAGTTCCTCATCCGTATCCACCGTGATAGCCAGCAGGGAAGCCAGGTACACCTGACTCGCCAGTTCAGGCGTTGCGGCGGCCGCCGCGATCTCCCGCATGGGTCTGGGCTCCAGCAGTTCCTGCATGATGAACTGATGCTCTTCCGGGCTCAACTGGACGCTCTTGAGCCGGTCCAGGATGGCGGTTCGTTCCGGGGCGTCGATGACGCCGTCGGCATTGGCCGCGGCGATCATGGCCCGGATCAGCAGAACAGCCTGGTCGGAACCGGAGTCGGCGGCAGCCGGGGGCGGGACGGGCGGTCCGCCCGGCGGGGGAGGGGGAGGCGCCGACGCCGGCTGGCCGGGAGGGGGCGGAGGTACAGTTCCCGCTACACCCGCTCCGGCTGACGATGGTGCCGGCGGTATCATGCCACTACCGGCCGTCCCGGCCGGTCGGTTCATATAATGTTCCACGGCTTCCATGGCCACGCCCAGCAGCCCCAGGGCCGCGCCGCTGGAGACCAGGGACCCCAGACCGCCGCGCTTCATGCCGCTGCGCAGCAGTCCACCCAGGAGTTTTTCAGGATTGAACATGGTTTGTTCTCCTTCCTTTCATATGGTTTTTTGAGTTTTTTTATCATGATTCACTTTCCCCGGCAATGTCGAATTAAGAAGGTTTAAGGTACACGGTTTGAGGTTCAAGGGGCGTTTTACCTCAAACCCTGGACCTTGAACCTTAAACCGTATAAATTTTCATTGCCATCATTTTATAATGATGCGATTATCCAATAATGCTAAAAAGTGCGCATATAAAACATAACTATTTAATAAGATAGAGGAATTATGATCAGAGCGGTGGTGGTGGGCGCGACCGGGTATACCGGGGCGGAACTGATCCGGCTGCTGGTCCGGCATCCGGACGTGGAAGTCACCATGGTAACGTCCCGGCAGTATATCGGTCAGCCGGTGGCGGATATCTATCCGTCTTTTGCCGGCGACGTGGATGCCGTTTGCCGGGAATTTTCAGCGGATGAAGTGGCGGAAAACGCGGATGTCGTATTTACGGCCCTGCCGCACGAACTTCCCATGACGATCGCTCCCGGGCTCCTGGACCGGGGCTGCCGGGTGATCGACCTGTCGGCGGACTTCCGGTTTTCCGATCCCGGGGTCTATGAAACGGTTTACCGCCAGCACACGGCCCCGGATTATTGCCGGCAGAGCGTTTACGGGTTGTGCGAGATCTATCAGGAGAAAATAAGGGAGGCTCGGCTGGTGGGCAATCCCGGCTGCTATCCGACCAGTATCCTGCTCCCGCTGATTCCCCTGATCCGGCGGGAAGTGCTCGGCGGCACCGCCATAATTGCCGATTCCAAGTCCGGCGTCAGCGGCGCCGGCCGGTCGCCGTCACTGGGCGTGCATATCTGTGAGGTCAGCGAGTCATTCAAGGCCTATAAGGTGAACGGTCACCGCCACGCCCCGGAGATAAGAAGCGTGTTGAGCGCCGAGGCCGGCGGCCCCGTGGGGCTGACCTTCGTGCCCCATCTGGTGCCGATGATCAGGGGAATGCTGTCGACCGTATATGCCGATCTGGCCGGAGACCTGACCGCCGGGGATGTGCGGGATATCCTGGGCGACTGTTACCGCGGTCGGAAATTTGTCCGGATCTGTCCGGAAGGCCGGTTCCCGGAAACGCGGTTCGTGCGGGGCAGCAACTACTGCGATATCGGCGTGGCCGTGGACGCCCCCACCCGGCGACTGATCCTGGTTTCCGCCATCGATAATCTGGTTAAGGGCGCTTCCGGGCAGGCGGTGCAGAACATGAATATCATGTTCGGCCTTCCTGAAGACCGCGGTCTGGATATGATTCCTTTTCCGGTCTGACCCGAATATTTCATGAATTTTCTATTGACAAGGAGAGACAAAGAAGTTTAAAAGACGGTTTATCCACAACGAGCGGGAATAACTCAGTGGTAGAGTGCAACCTTGCCAAGGTTGAAGTCGCGGGTTCAAATCCCGTTTCCCGCTCCATTTTTTTTTGAGGCGGCATAGCCAAGTGGTAAGGCATCGGTCTGCAAAACCGACATCTCCGGTTCAAATCCGGATGCCGCCTCCACCGCCAATCTCCCCGGGAAACAAGCAGGATGGACGATGATTTTCAGTTGCTATTAGTGTCTCTTCGGGCCGGTGCCGAAGCCGGCCAGGCGATTCTGGACGTGTATCATTCGGATTTCGCCGTAGAGCAGAAGGAGGACAAAACTCCCCTGACCCTGGCCGACCGGCGGGCCCATGAGATCATCACCGCGCATCTGGCGCCTACGGGCATTCCGATTCTAAGTGAAGAAGGCCGGAACATCCCTTTTCCCGAGAGACGCCAATGGAAACGGTTGTGGATGGTCGATCCCCTGGACGGCACCAAGGAGTTCGTCAAGCGCAACGGGGAGTTCACCGTCAATATCGCCCTGATCGACAACGACGCCCCGGTCATGGGCGTTGTGCTGGTGCCCGTCAAGTCCCTGCTCTATTTCGGCGCCAGGGGGCTGGGCGCTTATGTGATTGAGGACCAGAGCGTCATTGACGACGTCGGCACGGGGAATATCCGGTCCGTCGAGGAGGTCCTGGCCCGGGCGACATCTCTGCCCAGAGCGCTCCCCCCGCGGAGCACGCTCAAGATTGTCGGCAGCCGTTCCCACCTGACCGATGAGGTCAGGGACTTTGTGGAAAAGATGCGGGAGGCGCACGGCGAGGTGGAGTTCACCAGCGCCGGCAGTTCCCTGAAAATCTGCCTGGTGGCGGCCGGCGAGGCGGATATTTATCCCCGGCTGGGGCCGACCATGGAATGGGATATCGCGGCGGGACAGGCCGTGGCCGAGAACGCCGGGGCCCGTTTTTACTGTCATGAAACCGGGCAGCCCATGGTTTATAACAGGGAGAATATGACCAATCCCTGGTTTATCGTTGAAAGGGCGGGTTTTTCGCGCTGACGGATGGCCCGCGCTGGCGGGCCGGTGAGCGATTTGCGGACGTCGTGTCGCGGACGGCCCTGTCGGTCAATAGTGTTCCGGAGGAAAGATGCTGTTCCCCGTTATTCTTGCCGGGGGATCCGGCACGCGGCTCTGGCCGCTTTCCCGGCAGTTTTATCCCAAGCAACTGATGCCCCTGACCGGTTCGGATACCATGATCCAGGCGACCGTGCGGCGCCTGGCCGGCGTTCCGGACATGGGCCGTCCCATTGTCCTGTGTAACGAAATTCATCGCTTCATGGTGGCCGAACAGATGCGCAAGATCGAGGCCGCTCCGGACCGGATCATCCTGGAGCCATTCGGCCGGAATACCGCTCCGGCGGTGGCGGTGGCAGCCCTGGCGGCCCTGGAACGGGACGGTGATCCAACCCTGCTGGTCATGCCTTCCGATCATTACATAGAGGACGGTCGTTTTGCCGACGGATATTCCTTTTCCGAGGCGTTGACCGTCGGTCGCTTTTTCGCCGACCTGGGCGCCCTGATCGCCTTCGGCGTGGTTCCGGCTGCCCCGGAAACGGGTTACGGGTACATACGGAAAGGCAGCCCTCCGGAGATTTCCGGTGGGGTGCCGCTGGAATTTGCCAAGGCAGCCCGGATCGACGCCTTTGTCGAGAAACCGGACAGACAGACGGCCGAAGACTATCTCCGGACCGGCCGGTATTTCTGGAACAGCGGTATGTTCATGTTCAAGGCCGCGGCGATGCTGTCGGAACTGGAAAGATTCGCGCCTGATATCGTGCATCATTGCCGGGAAGCGGTCGTCAAAGGACGAGTCGACCTGGATTTCTTCCGGCTGGATGAGAAAATGTTTGAAGCCTGCCCCTCTGACTCCATTGACTACGCCGTCATGGAAAAAACGGACCGGGGCGTGATGGTACCGCTGGCCGCCCGCTGGAACGATCTCGGTTCCTGGGAAGCCCTGTGGGGCGTAGGCGACAAGGATGGGGATCGGAACGTGATCGAGGGGGACGTGGTCACCCGGGACGTCACCAACTGCTACCTGAGGTCCACCTCCCGGATGCTGGCGGCGGTCGGCATCGACAACCATATTATCGTGGAGACCGCCGACGCCGTCCTGATTTCGCCCCGCGACCGGGCCCAGGACGTAAAGGCCATCGTCGACCAGCTAAAGCAGGGCAGCCGGCGGGAGGCCCTGAACCACAAGACCGGGTACCGGCCCTGGGGTACCTGCGAGCAGTTGGTGATCTCCGGGCGGTTTCACGTCAACCGGCTGACAGTCAGGCGCGGGGAGAAGCTGTCACTGCAGCGGCATCGCCACCGGGCCGAGCACTGGGTGGTGCTGTCCGGCCGGGCCCTGGTCCGCAAGGGCGATCAGGTTCTTGAATTGACGGCCAACGCCTCGGTGGACATCCCCCCGGGTGTTGTGCACCGGCTGGAAAACATCGGCGACGGCGTTCTGGACGTGATCGAAGTTCAGACCGGTGAGGTCCTGGGCGAGACGGACATCGAACGGCTTGAGGATGTCTACGGCAGGTCAATGTCATGACGGCTTTTAACATCAAAAGGAGGAAAACGCGGCGGATTCATGTCGGCCCGGTACCCGTGGGCGGCGGCGCGCCCATCGCCGTTCAGTCCATGACCAATACCGACACGTCCGACGTGGCGGCAACGGTGGCCCAGATCGACCGTTTGCAGGAAGCCGGCTGTGAGATCGTCCGGGTGGCGGTGCCGGACATGGACGCGGCCGAAGCCATTGCCGCTATTAAAAAACAGATCCGGATCCCGTTGATTGCCGATGTCCATTTCAACTGGCGCCTGGCCGTGGCCGCGCTGGAAGCCGGCGCCGACGGCCTGCGCATCAACCCCGGCAACATCGGCGGTCGGGACAAGACATGCAAAGTGATCGCCCGGGCAAAAGAAAAGGGTGTGCCCATCCGCATCGGCGTGAATGCCGGATCCGTGGAAAAGGACCTGTTAAAGAAACATGGCGGCCCGACGGCCGCGGCCATGGCCGAGAGTGTTTTTCGCAATATCGCCATTTTCGAAGCAGCCGGCTTTGACAATATCAAAATATCGGTCAAGGCCTCGGACGTACACCGCACGGTGGCCTGTTACCGGCTGGTGGCCGAACAGTGTGACTATCCGCTTCACGTCGGGGTGACCGAGGCCGGCGGGCTGGTACCCGGACTGGTCAAGTCGTCCGTGGGCATCGGCCTGCTGCTGGCCGACGGTATCGGCGATACCATCCGCGTTTCCCTGACCCGGGATCCGGTGGAGGAGGTGCGGGCCGGTTTTGAAATTTTAAAAGCTCTGGACATCCGCCGGGTCGGGCCGGAAATCATCTCCTGCCCCACCTGCGGCCGGTGCCGGATCGACCTGTTTTCCATCGCCGAAGCGGTGGAGCGGAGTCTGATGAAGATGCGGGCGCCCTTTACCGTGGCGGTGATGGGCTGTGCCGTCAACGGTCCCGGGGAAGCCAAAGGCGCGGATGTGGGCATTGCCGGCGGAGACGGCGCGGGTGTGTTGTTTAAAAAGGGACGGATCGTAAAGACCATGCCCGAAGATAAACTGGTGGAGGCGCTGCTGAAGGAAGCCCAGCGGCTGGAAAAACAGTGGCGCAGGAAGAGCGACAAAAAGGAGTAACATGGCAAAGCAGGAGCAGCAGGGCATCTCCCCGACACGGGCGGAGAATTATGCCGAGTGGTATCAGCAGGTCGTCCGGGCGGCGGACATGGCGGAACTCTCGCCGGTCCGCGGCTGCATGGTCATCAAACCGTGGGGATACGAGTTGTGGGAAAATATCCGTTTCACGCTGGACGGCATGTTCAAGTCCTGCGGCGTGAAGAACGCCTATTTTCCCATTTTCATCCCCCTGGCGTTTCTGGAAAAGGAAGCGGCCCATGTGGAAGGGTTCGCCAAGGAGTGCGCCGTCGTCACCCACCACCGGCTGGAAAAATCCGGTCAGGGATTGGCTCCGGCCGGACCGCTGGCCGAGCCGCTCATTGTCCGGCCGACGTCGGAGACCATTATCGGCGACGCTTTCTCCCGATGGGTGAAGAGTTACCGGGACCTGCCGGTAGTCATCAATCAGTGGGCCAATGTTGTCCGCTGGGAGATGCGCACCCGGATTTTTCTGAGGACCACCGAGTTTTTATGGCAGGAAGGCCATACTGCCCACGCCACCGAGGCCGAGGCCACCGAGCGCATGGCGCAGATGCTGGATATGTATGAGCTCCTGGCCAGGGACTACCTGGCCATTCCGGTCATCAAGGGCCGGAAAACCGAAACGGAGCGCTTCCCCGGCGCCGTGGAAACGCGTTGCATCGAGGCCATGATGCAGGACCGGAAGGCCTTGCAGGCCGGCACTTCCCACATGCTGGGCCAGAATTTCGCCCGGGCCTCGGATATCCGTTTCCAGACGGAGAAGGGCGAAGAGGCTTTCGCCTGGACTACCTCCTGGGGGGTGTCCACCCGGCTTATCGGGGGGCTGATCATGTGCCATGCCGACGACGACGGCATGGTCATGCCTCCCCGCATATCCCCGGCCCATGTGGTGCTGCTGCCGATCATCCGCAAGGAAACCGACCGCCAGACGGTGATGACGGTGGTGGATAATCTGGCCCGGCGGCTCAGGAGCATAACCTACGCCGGGCGACCCCTGACGGTGGAGACGGATGCCCGGGACCTCGGCGGGGCCCGGAACTGGGAATGGATCAAAAAGGGCATTCCCCTGCGGGTCGAGATCGGGCCGCGGGATATCGAACAGAATTCCGTTGCGGTGGCCAGAAGGGACCGGAGCCACCGGGATAAAACCTTCCTGGGCCTGGAGCAGTTTGAAGCGGAAATCGTCAATATCCTGGACGATATTCAGGCGACCCTGCTGGGGCGGGCCGTGGCCCACCGGGAACAGAACACCGTACGGATCGATGATCAAAAGGCGTTTTATGAATTTTTCACGCCGAAGAATCCGGACAACCCGGAAATTCACGGCGGCTTCGCCCTGTCGCCCTGGTGCGGTTCGGCCCGGTGCGAGGAAAAAATAAAGGAAGATCTGTCGGTCACCATCCGTTGTCTGCCCCTGGATGAATCACGGGCGGCGGATGCGGGCCCCTGTGTCTGCTGCGGTGGCCGGGGTGAAATCCGGGGTGTCTTTGCCAAGGCCTATTGATAACGGCGAAAGTCGCCTTTAACACGGTTTGAGCCTATTTAATGATACGTATTACCGATATTCTCGACACCATGACCAAGTATAACCCGGACGGGGATACGGGTATTGTCGAGAGAGCCTATATCTATTCCGCCAGGGTTCATGAAGGCCAGGTCCGTCTTTCCGGCGAGCCCTACCTGTCTCATCCGCTGGAGGTGGCCGGCATTCTGGCTTCCATGAAAATGGACAGCGTCTGCATATCGGCCGGTTTGCTTCATGATGTTCTGGAGGACACCAACGCCACCGAGGAAGACCTGCGCGAACTGTTCGGTGAGGAGACCGTAAAGATCGTCAAAGGACTGACCAAGTTGAGCGCGCTGCCCTACAACAGCGCCCAGGCGCGGCAGGCCGACAGTATCCGGAAAATGATTCTGGCCATGGCCGATGATATCCGGGTGATCCTGATTAAACTGGTCGATCGTCTTCACAACATGAGAACCATTCAGTTTCATAAAGAGCACAAGCAGCAGGCCATTGCCCAGGAAACCATGGACATTTACGCGCCTATCGCCGCCAGGCTCGGTATTTACTGGATCAAGAACGAGCTGGAGGAGATATCTTTCCGGACCCTTTATGCCGAGGTTTACGCCTCGATCAGCGGTAAAATCAGCAAGAACAGGGAGGAGCGGGACGCCTATATCGAAAGCGTCCGGGAATATATATCCGAAAAAATGGCCGCCAGCGGACTGAAAGGCGAGGTGTCGGGCCGTCACAAGCAGATATACAGCATCTATCAGAAAATGCAGACCCAGGACCTGCCGTTTGAGGAGATCTATGACATTATCGCCTTCCGCATCATTTTAGACACCGTGCCCCAGTGCTATGAGGCCCTGGGGATCATCCATTCCCTGTGGCGACCGATCGCCAAAAAGTTCAAGGACTATATCGCCCTGCCCAAAGCCAATATGTACCAGTCCCTGCATACCACGGTTTTCGGACCCTTCGGGGAGCGCGTGGAGATCCAGATCCGGACGCGGGAGATGGACTCCATCGCCACCTCCGGTATCGCCGCCCACTGGAGTTACAAGGAAGGGAAAGCGCTGCCGTCCAAGGAAGGGAACCCCTTCTCGTGGATCCAGAACCTGATCGAGGCCCAGAAAGAAATCGACACGCCCGGGGAATTTCTGGAAGACGTCCGGCTGAACCTGTTTTCCGACGAAGTCCATGTGTTCACGCCGGGAGGGGAGGTGCGTTCGCTGATCCAGGGGGCAACGCCCATTGACTTTGCTTATTTGATCCATACTGAAATCGGCCATCAGTGCGTCGGCGCCAAGGTGAACGGCCGCATGGTCCAGCTGTCCTATATTCTGAAAACGGGCGATATCGTGGAGATTCTGACCTCGTCCAAGGGCACCCCCAGCCGGGACTGGCTGAATTTCGCCCGCACCGCCAAAGCCCGTTCACGGATCAAGCGGTGGATCAAGGCCCAGGAAAGGGACCGGAGTATTCAATTGGGCCGGGAAATGTGCGAAAAGACTTTTTCCAAATACCGGCTCAACTTCAGCGAAAGCGTCAATTCCCCCGAAATGGCGCAGGTCATGGAACAGCTGGGGTTTAAGACGATCGACGACATGATCGAGCATGTCGGTTACGGAAAAGTGACTCCCCGGCAGGTGGTCCAGAAGTTTTTCCCCAGGCTGAAACCCGCTCCCGACGAGGAACAGTCCCTGTTCAATCGGCTTTTTTCGCGCATGATCAAGAAAAAACCCGCGGACGGGGTGATCGTTCACGGGGTGGACGACATGCTGGTCCGGTTCGCCAAATGTTGCCAGCCGGTGCCGGGTGAACCCATAGCGGGATATATCACCCGCGGAGCGGGGGTGGCCGTTCACCGGGCGACCTGTGTCAATGTCGTCAAAGCCCCGCGGGAGCGGCGGATCGATGTCTCCTGGGCCGATGACCGGTCGTCGAAATACCCGGTGAGAATCCGGGTCCGGTCGTTTCCCCGGAACGGGCTGCTGGCGGAAATTACCTCGCTGGTCAGCCAGCAGGGGGCCGATGTTATTGCCGTCAATACCGAAGATAACGCGGACCGGTCACGGGATTACATCTGTTCCCTGACGGTGGACGGGGCCAGGCAGCTGGATAGCGTGATTGCCGTGGTGAAAAAGATAAAATCCGTTTATGACGTTAAGCGGTTAAGCACGTCGCCGGAAGAGCATTGACCGGGGGCGTTACGCCGCCTTGACGACAAGGCCCGATTTGATGCACTCGGTGCAGGCGTTGATTTTTTCCACATGCCCGTTACGGATTGCCCGGACTCTCTGGAGGTTGGGGTAAAACCGGCGCCGGGTTACGTTATGCGCGTGGCTGATGTTATGCCCGATCATGGGTTTTTTCCCGCATATATCACATTTTTTAGACATGGATGATTATCCTTTCCGTTTGTTCGATTTTCGTAATTGTCACTATCTTTATTAAAATCAAAATTTATACCGGGTTTTTTCAGGCCAGTAAAGTTCTTTTTTATTCGGCCTGCTCTTTTTTCTGATTTTCCGTATCCTCGTTCAGTTTTTCCCGGCACAGGGCGATATACTGCTCGGCGGTCTGGACGTCACCGACGTCAGCGTAGAGATTAACCACTTTTTCAAACCGGTCCAGGGCTGATTTGTAATGCTTTGATTTAAAATAGAATTTTCCCACATAGAGATCGTGGGCAGCCAGGCTTTGCCGGCACTTGACAACGAGGTCGGCCGCTTTGGCGGCATATTCGCTGTCCGGGTATTGCCGGCGCAGTCGGTAGAAGGCGTCCATGGCTTTTTCCGCCGGCGTCTGGTCCCGGTCGATGGTGTCCAACCGGTTGAAATGGCAGAGCCCGATACGGTAAACGACCATGGGAATGGCTTCATTGCGGGGGTGCAGCCGCTCGAACTCTTCGTAGGCGATGACCGCTTCTTCGTACTCTTCCATATAAAAATGGGCGTCGGCGATTTTCAGGTCGGCCGTAATGGCGTGTTTACTGAACGGATACCAGTCCCGAAGCTTTTCAAAGGCTTCGATGGATTTCTGGTACTTTCTTTTCTCAAACGCTTTCAGACCCTCATCAGCCAGTTGATCGGCGGTTTTCTCTTCCTTGACTTTGCCGCAGGCGGCGGCCAGACAGACAATGAGTATACAGATGGTGAAAAACGTCAGTCGTTTCATGAGAATGCGTTTATCTTCATTATAGGGGGTTGCATTATCGACGGGGACATTATTCCCCACCAGGGCCCGCCGGGTCGTCTTGCCGTGTGTCTTCCTTATGCGTTTCATGCGGTTATGTCAACATGAAAATCATTCCTGCTCATCGTCCTCCTGATCCGTGTCTTCCGGCTCAACCTGGCCGGTATCGGTAACGACGAGGGAGACGATGCGGTTGGCTTTCATGTCCTTTACGGTTATTTTAAATCGGCCCAGCTTGAATGTCTCTCCGGCTTCCGGTATCCGCCCGATCTTCCAGAGGACATAACCGGAAAAAGTGTCGTATTCCCGCGATGGTGCGATATGCATGGGGATTTTTTCGCTTATCTCTTCAATGTCCGATTTTCCCAGGACAATCCACTGCGTCTTGTTGACTTTTACGATATGCGGCTCGTATTTATCGGTTTCATCGACAATATCCCCCACCAGTTCTTCCAGAACATCTTCAAGCGTGATCAGTCCGGCCACGTCGCCGTGCTCGTTAATGACGATAGCCATGTGGCTTTTCCTGTTTTTGAATTGTTTCAGGAGGCCGTTGAGCTTTTTGGATTCCGGGATAAAATAGGGTTTGGTCATGATCTTGCGGATGTTGACCGGGTCCCTGGAGACGGCGCACTGCCGGAGAATATCCTTGATATTTATAATACCGATAATGTTGTGAGAGTTGCCTTCATAGACCGGGATGCGGGTGAAACCTGATTTGATGACATGGGCCAGGGGCAGGGGCTTGTCGGCATCAATGACTAACATATCCATGGCCGGGGTCATGATTTCCGAGGCGCTGGTGTCGTCCAGTTTGAAGATGTTGTGGATGAACTCTTTTTCTTCCCCGTTGATTTCTCCCTCTTCTTCGGTGACCTCGATGATTGCTTTCAGCTCTTCTTCGGTTATGGTCGGAGGCGGCTTGATCCTGCCGGTAATCCGGGGGATAAAGTTGAGCAGCAGAATGATTGGATAAAAAAACAATGATATTAAGTAGAGGGGGTATATGATGGCCCTGGCGATCATGATGTTGTTCTTAGCGGCAATGGACTTGGGAATAATTTCGCCAAAGATCAGAATAAAAAAGGTCATGATGCCGGTGGCGATTCCGACGGCATTATTGGGAAAAACTTCCAGGGTAATGGCTGTGGCCAGGGCCGATGCCCCGATATTGACCAGATTATTGCCGATGAGGATAGTCGAAAGAAGCCGGTGGGGATCGTCTTTCATCTTCTTGATGAGGACGTCAAGGCGATGTTTTTTATTGGCCATGAAACGGGCTTTGGATCGGCTGATGGAGAATAGAGCCGTTTCAGAGGCGGAAAAGAAGCCCGACAGCAGCAGTAAAAGAACCAAAACGAAGATTTGTGAGGTCATGGTCCGGCTTTTCCGTTTTTATTTGTCACACTCTTTATTTTTTGCAGGTATTGATACCCAGAGGTGTGTAGAGCGGACAATATCCGGTGATGGCGGACATGAGCATGGTGCCGCTCATGACCAGTAGCAGGGACCAGTAACCCGGCAGCCACCCCAGCAGAAAAAATACGATGATGGTAATGGAAATGATCAACCTGACGATCCTGTCGATGGTCCCCTCATTTACCTGCATGCCCCGTCTCCCCGTAAGCGATGATTGTTTCCCGGATGAGATCCGGTCCCGTCGCGAGAATGTTCCGATTTACACCCTATCATTGAAACTATAAGGTCAGGCCTCGTAATAATCAAGTAAAATCCGGATGCTGGCCCTCTTCACCCGCATTGATCGGAGAATATCCGGGCTAAAACATTTTTGTGATGTAGAAAAAAAACGCTGTCAGGCAGTAGGCCAGCTTGATGGCCGCGCCGATAAAGTTGCCGACAAGGACCCCCCAGCCCACGCGCATGGCCTGGCCCGTACTTTTCCCCATGGCGAGCTCCCCGGCGATGGCGCCGATCAGGGCGCCTGCAAAAATGCCTACCGGCGGAAAGACGAAAATGCCGATGACCATGCCGATCACTGATCCCCACACGCCGAATTTGGTGGCGCCGTATTTTTTAGCGCCGGCCGCGGAGACGACATAGTCCAGAAGCGTCATGCCCACGGCGATGGCGGCCATGACCAGCAGGAAAGTCAGGGAAAAGGGCTGCCAGTCCCTGGCCAGGTCCAGAATAACCAGTGACAGGAAGCTGAGCATGGGTCCCGGCAGCAACGGCAGGATGCATCCGACGATGCCGGCCAGGGCCGCGATAAGTCCGATGATGATCAGTACGACGGACAGCATCAATTATCCGGTCATTATCAAGAAGCGCATTTTATGGCGTTACGGGCCTGTTCGGCTTCGGCCATGATCCGCGCGAACAACTCAGCCACCGTGGGGATGTCGTGGACCAGCCCCACCCCCTGGCCGCAGGAGATGACGCCCACGTTGCAATCGCCGTTGGCGTACATCTGCCGGGCTTTGTCGCCCGCCACCACGTTCAGGACTTCCTCGAAACTGCCGCCATCCTTTTCAATGGCCGCGCACTTCTGGGCGGCGGCATTGGCCCAGACCCGGTGGGTGGCGCCGATGGAGCGCATGATCAGCATGGTATCCAGCTCGCTGGCAGAAAGCAGGGCCTGCTTGAGGTTGTCGTGAATGGGGCACTCTTTCGTGGCCATCAGCCGGGTGCCCATGATTACTCCCTGGGCGCCCAGGGCCAGCACCGCCAGCACGCCACGTCCGTCGGACACGCCGCCGCCGCCGATGACCGGGACGTTCACCGCGTCCACCACCGACGGCACCAGCACCAGGGTGCCGATGTCAAGCTTGCCGGTGGCGCCGCCGTTTTCATAGCCGACCACGGTGATGATATCCGCCCCCAGGCTGACGGCTTTTTTGGCGTAACGGATGCCGACGCATTTGTGGATCCAGGTCATGCCGGCTTTTTTAAACCGCACGCAAAGGTCTTCCGGGGCCGAGTGGCCGGACGTCTCCACGATTTTGACGCCTTTTTCGATCATGACGTCGACATAAATATTGTTGTCGATGGCGGTCATGGCCGGGAAAAGGTTGATGTTCACGGCAAAAGGCTTGTCCGTGGCCTGTTGGATCCGGTCAATGGCCGCGGTAAAATCTTCTTTTGTTTTGTATATGGCCGAGGCCAGAATACCCAGCCCGCCGGCATTGGCAATGGCGGCGACAAAATCCGCCGTGGAAATAGACATCATGGTGCCGCCCACCAGCGGGTATTGAATGCCCAGCATTTCCGTGATTTTCGTTTTAATCATGTTCCACTCCTTAATGTTCATCAACAGGTTGTCGGTGTCATATGGAAAGGGCAGGGGGCTTCGTTTAATAAGCATTATTATTCTGGCGCATTACCTTGACACCCGTTACCGTTTTATTCCATACTCGGGCAGTTTTGTAAATATAATTCGGGGGGTAACCATGTCATTCTCCAAGTCAGCCTCATGGCTGCGCCGCAAATGCGCCAATAAACGGCTGGCGGTATTTACCGGCCTGGTGTTTGTCGCTTCCCAGGGACTGATCGCCTATACCATCCGGGATCTGCCTCCGGAAAAACTGGTCGTGCTCCAGACCACCTTTTCCAAAATGAAGTTTTTAGCCATCATCGGCGTCTGGAAACTGACCGGTGTCCTGCCCCAATTCAAGGCCCATTTTTATTTCGATTTTTTCCATCCGGTCTGGTACGGGCTTTTCCTGGCGTCACTGATTGCCCTGGCGTTAAACGCCAATGCCATATCAGAGCGATGGAACGGCCTGATGTTTATTCCTTTCGCGGCGGCAACCCTGGACCTGGTGGAGAATATGGTCCATGTGTATTTTCTGCTCGATATCCGGCGGGTGACCGATGCCGCCGTTTTTATCGGCGCCTCGGCGGCCTGTTTAAAATGGGTGCTGGCGGGAGCCGGGGTGTTGATTGTTGCCGGCCTGGCGGGCAGGTGGGTGGCTGGCCGCCTGGCTGGCAAGTCAGCCATGAGTTGATTCGTTTTTTATTTTTTATGAGGAATGATTTTTTTATATGTACTTTTCTTTGGCGCAAAGAAAAGTACCAAAAGAAACATTCTCCGGCAGCTTGGCCACGCCACGGGCGTGGCTTCCCTCGCGCGAATATTTTTTTCGGCGCGGACAGGAACTCGCTTGGGAATTACCACTGAAGCTGTTTTTCCGGAATTTTACTGTTCCAGTTTTTGATGTTTTGCATTGGGAAACCGGCGCTCAAACAGCCTGTCCGCTGTTTCCGAAAAAAACGTCCGCGCTCGGCTGCGCTGCAACGGGCAGGGGAGTTGGCAACCTTTTTCCCATCGTCATACCGGATACCGACCCTTTGTTCGTTCGTCATGCCGGCGAAGGCCGGTATGAAGTTGATATTATTTATTTTTATGGCTCACGGTTCACGTTTCGTTCCGATCCATTGGCCGGGATGACGATAGCACAGGGTTTACACCCATCCAGCAGATACAATCCACTTGTATTTAATGGAAAATCAGGCAAAATACAAAAAGGGGGACAAAAACGAGAATCACAATAATATTAATGTTCAAGTAAGCGGCCGCAGGATTGGATGCGATAATAAGTGGCAACAAGATAGATTTTGGGGGCAAGCACAGTCGTAAAAAGGGCTTTACGTTTCCAACTTCAGAAGC
>JBFMDX010000031.1 GCA_040753795.1 Thermodesulfobacteriota bacterium | reverse complement strand
TTCGGTACTTTACCCTATTAATATTGAAGGACCTACTTGAACCAAGAGGTGAAGTTGACAAACTGGCTGGCAAAACGAGGCCATTTATTTTTTTTCTCGCCAGTTTGCAACTTACCTCAGACGTTATGCCTATAAAGATAATGGACAACAGCATAGTTAAAACGACCATAAACGATGCAAAGTTCAAGAGCGGAATTTTGGTCCAAGTTGTTTCGGCTTTTTTCTTCATCTTAGGGCTTGGTTATCGGATCAACACTGTTAATTGGAGAATTGAAAATAAAATATATGACCCGACACCCAATTTGGATGTTTTAAGAATCATCATACAAGTGCCATCATTTACCTTCGTTGTAGGATTGGGCACTTGCTGGTGGGTTTTTTTAAAGGTTCGATCAGATAAGCATATAACCAACTTCAACGGCAGTACGAAATATATGATATTATTTGAACGATTTGCCACGATATTAAATATTCTTTTACTTACATACTACAGCTTTTTCTTTTTCGTATTATGGGTTGACTCTAATTTATCAAGACCTCTGAAGGAAGCGTATTACAATTGGGAAATAAACAATAAAATTATTGAATCAATGATATCCACTTTTGGTGTAACTTTTTTTATTTTAAGTAGGCTATTATTGCGGTTGGAAATTTTCGAATTAATGAAATTATTGTTGCCAATATTGATTATAATATTTTCAACGATAATATTTATTCAATATGTTAAAGCTAAATTTACCCCCAAAGGGATTCTGTTAAATATAACAAATTTAACTTTTGCATTTGTATTCTATTACATTGGGGCATTACTTTCCTGTACAGATTTTTAGTTATAGAATGATAGAATAACAAGGCATAACAAAACCATGCACTTGACTCGCAGGGGCGGGTTGCTTTTTCAGTATCCTAGTTCAGTGTTAACGTGGCTTTGTTGTAGTTACAGTTCCCTGCTCGCAAGTGACGGTGGACGTTCGGCTTGTTTACAGAAAGAGCGTGAAGTGATGATGATACGGTTGATTAGCGCATACATCGCTCTCATAGTAACGTTCAGTTCAGTTGCTATGGCAGCAGAGATTTATGCTGGCGAACCTTTTGGAGAAGCACTATTAGGCCTTTCTCGTTCTGGAATTTTGATTTCACACGAACTGTCTTTAGGAGCCCCTCTTGAGCGAACAGATGTCTTTAAATTGCGAGACGGTCGCCTTGTGGCTATTACTTCGCGTGCAAATGAGATGGGACAACCATACTCGATTACGGAACTCCGTGCCACTTCTTCGCCAAGCGATAAATTAAGCAAGGACCTTCCTCCTCTCAATTCGGTTCCATTACCAGAGCGACGATGATAGGGCATTGAAAAATAATAGATAGTGCCGAACCAGGCACCCAAAAAAATGGACAGATAGGGCGGGCGCCGTTGGTAAAACAAGGGAGATGAAAATATGACAACCAAAGAAAAATTGAAAGAGATCATTGAAGAACAGCCCGAGGACGCAACCTATGAGGAAATTGTCCGGGAACTGGCGTTCGCTGGAATGGTTGATCGCGGACTCAAAGACGCTCGTCATGGACGCTTGATTTCAAACGAAGAAATGGGGAAGCGAATTCGGCGATGGCAGAAATAAGATGGACTGAAGAGGCCGCAGCCTGGCTGGAAGACATCTATAGATACATCGCCGAAGACAACCCGGAGGCCGCAAAGCATGTGGCAGACGGGATATACCGGAAAACGCAGATGCTGGCGGAGTTTCCAGAGATAGGATATCACTACCGTTCAGAAGAAGAAGGCGATATCCGCGTTCTACTCTACGGCCATTACCGTATAGTGTATTTATTTCGATCTCCGGATGTGGTTGAAATTCTGGGAATCTTCCACGGCGCGCTGGATATAAGACGGTACTTATAAATAAAAAGCCAAAATCTGCTAGTCTTTTTTGAAATCGAATAATGTCGCGCCCAAAAGCATCTCCGGCTTTTGATTGAGACGAACTTTAATGTTAGGGACCTCGGACCGGACATGTAAAAGTCCTTTGTGAGCGAACGTTGATCATTTTGGGGAGAAAGGGTTCAATGCCCTTGGCGTTAAAAATTTCTCGCTGTTTGAGGGCGAAGCCCGAGTTCGAGAAATTTAGCCAAGGGCATTGAACCCGCCCAACATGATCAGGTGAGCGAACAAAGCGGCTTTTTACAGGTCAACGAACAAACAACTCTCGGCAAAGATGGCCTTCTTTTTACAAGCGATATGAGGACTGAGGAGAATCTGATGATAGAGGTGACGATTCCCGGATATAAGACCCTGCGGCTGAACCACCTGGTCATGGATTACAACGGCACTCTGGCTTGCGACGGCCACCTGATCGGCGGCGTTCGGGAAGCACTGGAAGCGTTGCATGGCCGCCTGGAAATTCATATCATCACCGCTGACACTTTCGGCCGGGCTCGGGCGCAACTGGAGGGAGTGCCGGCGGCGCTCTCCATCCTGTCGGAGGCCAACCAGGATCAGGGCAAGCTGGACTATATCCGCAAACTGGGCGTGGAGTCGGTGGTAGCCATCGGCAACGGCCGCAATGACAAGCTGATGCTGGAAGCGGCGGAACTGGGCATCGCCCTGATCCAGGAAGAGGGCGCCTGCGTGGAAACCGTCATGGCCGCGGACATGGTCTGCCCGGACATCCTCTCGGCCCTGTCCCTGCTGACCCATACCGGACGCCTGATCGCCGGGCTGCGGCGGTGACATTGGCGGTTCCCGACGGATTACCTTATGCAATGGTCGAAGAAGGTTGATGGCTCCGTGACGGTTGACCGGTTTTCATGCCGGAGAGCCGCTTTTCTGGTCCTGCTGGTGGCGGCCATGGCCGCCTCTTTACTGTGGCCGGGGGATCATTTCTGGGGCAGGCCGGGTTCGTGGCAGATAATTTTCTGGAACTATCCGGAGCAGATCGAAACCATCCGGACCGCCCTTCAGGCCAACCAGTATCATGAACCGGCCGCCCACGGCGTCAGGGGATCGATCCCGGTCGTGTATCATCCCTTTCATGTCTGGATCTATCAACTGCTGCTTTTGCTGACGCCCGACCTGACGGCTATTGTTCTGATCAAGCAGTTGATCACGCTGGTGCTGTGCCTGGCCGGGCTTCGATATCTTTCGCGGGTAATGTCCTTTCCGTTTTATCCGGCGCTGCTGGTCCTGTTCTCCCCGTTCTGCCATGCCTACAGCCGTCAGCTCAGCGACGATCCCTGGCTGATTCCGCTATGTCTTCTGGCCTTTTGCTGCTATACCCGGTTTTACGAAAAGCGGCGGGGGTTGACGGCGGCGGCCGGGCTCCTGGTTCTGGTGCTGATGTTTTTCATCCATCCCCGGGGCCTGGTGGCGGGCGCCGCTTTTCTGCTCATGTTTTTTATCGATGAACGCGGCTGGATCAAACAGCACGCCCTGATTACAGCGGTTTTACTGGCCGGGGCGCTGGCCCTGACGCTGCCGGCCATCGCGGATCTCTACGGTCAGATTCACCTGCCGGGGGAACCGGCGCAATCGACTGTACCCGGGCCGGTTCCCCCCGGCTCAATTGAGTTCTGGTTGAATACGCTGTTTCCGCTGATATCCGGCGGTCTGTTTTTCAGCTATGATTTCCTTTTGCTTTTTACCGATGGGGTTATCGGTTCCGGATGGCTGCCGCCGTTTCTGGTACGGGCACTGGCGCTGATTTCCATGGCCGGCTTCGCGCTGATCGCCTGGGGCCTGGTGATGACCGCTGGACGGCTGATAAGGAAAGCGGGAAAAAAAGAATCCTTCGGGCTGGAAGACCATCTGGGATTCGTCTCTCTGCTGATGATCATCCTGTACCTTGCTCAGGTGGTCCTGTTCCTGCTGCTCAAAAAGTTTGTCCCGCCGGATTATCATACAGGCGTGTGGTTCGCTTATTTCTATTTTCTATGGCTGGCCATCAGCGATATCCACCGGACGCAAAAGTTACGGGCGGCTGTTTATGCTTATATCGGGATCATGGCGGTGCTGTGGCTCAACATGATTTTTGCCATCCATGTTTCCGGCGAATACAACCTGGGGGAAGCGATCCGGCTGTCAAAGGCCCTGGCCCGCCATTCCCCGGAAAGCGATATCATTATGCCGGTTGATTTCACGGACAAGACCGGCCGGGAGCTGAAAACACTGGAGGGGAATGCCGGCCGGGCGATGTTGGGCTTTTATTACCGGCCGTATATCCGGGAGACCCTGGGGTTTATCGATAAAATGCGGAGCCACCGGAGCAATCTGCTGAGCTACTCTTTGTATCCGTTGACGTTGCATTACCGGCAGATAACCGGCACGCCTGTTTTGCCGTCGCAAACCCTGATTATAAACTGGAGCCGGGAATCGGAACGCAAACGACTGGTGCTGGTGGAGGATCCGGAAGCGGTGCGTCGCGAATTGCAAGGGTCGGAAATCAATGGGCTGGAGTTCTATTCAAATCCAATTCGCGGCACACCGGATTGACGGATAATGGACTGTTTGTGTCAATGCTTTCCGGTCATTGGTGGTCATTTGGCCGGGGCGAGGTAGTCGATATACCCCCTGATGGAGTTTCTGATAAAATACAATTCCCGTTGTCTGGCCGGCTCTGTCGCGAAGGCCAGTCCTTTCAGCAGGGGGTCGGCCTGCGTCACCCGGTCGACGCAATTTTCAATGAGGGTGTCGCCTTCGGCTTTTCCGATTTCCCCGGCAATCAATTCCTTCCAGAAGAAGAGCTGTTCCCGGTGTTTTTTGAGCCGGGCCACGGCCCCGGGTCTCACGGCCGTGTGGCCGTAGCAGATGGTTTCCGGGCTTTCCCCGACCAGCAGATCAATGCTGGCGGCCGAGGTCTCCAGCCGGAATTTGGGCGGCGTGGCCGGCCGAAGATAATCAACGGTGTCATGGAAATCGATGCAGACGCCGCCGGCTTCTCCGGCAAAGACAATGCCGTCGGCGGTGATGAAGCTGACATGGTGCGGCGCGTGGCCGGGCGTCAGGACCGGCCGGATCGATCCGGTGGAAAACTCCTGCGCGCTCATCAGCCGGTCTTCCGGGACCGGCCTGATGGGGCCATAGGCACGGCCGGTATCGCCCAGGGTCTTGACGGTGCCCTGCCAGAGTTTTTCCGGGTCGATCAGGTGAGGCCGGGCCATGTCGTGACAGACCACCGGCGCTCCCGGAAAGGCCGCGGCAATTTCACCGATACCACCGGCATGATCGATATGGATATGGGTCAGCAGGATAAAATCAGGCCGGGTCAGGCCGATTTCCTTAAGGGCTGCCACCAGTTCGCCGGCGGTGGACGACGGCCCGGTCTCCACGATAAAGGTTTCCGGCCCCCGGTACACCCAGGCGCAGATGAAATCGTCAAACCCGGCGATGGGCGGTGTCAACAGAATCTGGGTCAGCCGGTCCGACCATGTTATGATGCGATAACTCATTGTCAGCGTCCTCATGCGGTGCGTTGTCTGTTTTGCGGTTACTTATCATAACGGTTCTGGTATAGTCAATTATCATGCCGGCGGGGTTGCTGTTGGGATCATGACCGGAGGAATGGCCCATGGGCGGTGATGACAGCATCGCGGATATTCTGAAACGGATTTACGGCCCACTGGTCGGGACGGAAGCCCTGGTCAGGATCATGCCGATGCTTGACGCCTCCCCGATGAAGAAGCGGGGCCAGGCCGGTTTTTTTTCAAACAGCGACGCCGTGCTGATCACCTACGGCGACAGCCTGAATCATCCCGGAGAATATCCCCTGGCCACCCTGGACCGTTTCGCGCGTGAATATTTACGACCGGCCTTTTCCGCCATCCATGTCCTTCCCTTTTTCCCGTACTCCTCGGATGACGGGTTTTCCGTGACCGATTTTTTTGCCGTGAACCCGAAGCTGGGCGGATGGGACGATATCGGCCGCCTGGGCCGTAACTTTGAGCTGATGGCCGACCTGGTCGTCAATCACATTTCCTCACAGAGCGACTGGTTCCGGCGTTATCTGGATCGGAAACCGGGGTTTGAGGATCTGGCCCTGGAGGCCGACCCCGGACAGGATCTGTCCGGTGTCATCCGGCCGCGGACAACGCCCCTGCTGACCCCGTACCGGAAAACAGACGGCCGCACCGTTCATGTCTGGACCACCTTTTCCGATGACCAGATCGACCTGAACTACAGGAGCCCGGGCGTTCTGGAAAAGATGATCGATGTCCTGCTGTTTTATGTTCGTCAGGGCGTGTCGCTGATCCGTCTGGACGCCATTGCTTATCTCTGGAAAGAAATCGGAACCTCCTGCATCCACCTGCCCCAAACCCACGATATGGTCCGGCTGTTCCGGGCCGTTCTGGACCGGGTCGCTCCGGACACGGTCATTGTTACGGAGACCAACGTGCCGCACGCGGAAAACATCGCCTATTTCGGCAACGGCCGGGACGAAGCCCAGATGGTTTATAACTTCACCCTGCCGCCACTGCTGCTGCACGCTTTTGTCCGCCGGGATGCAACCATGCTGACCCGCTGGGCAAGGGAACTGACGTTGCCTTCGGATCAGACGGCCTTCTTCAACTTCACCGCCTCCCACGACGGGATCGGCGTCCGGCCCCTGGAAGGGATTCTGCCGGAGACGGAGATCGCCGCCCTGGTCGGTCATGTCCGGGCCGGCGGCGGATATGTCTCCTGCCGGAGGAGTGCCGATGGTTCCGAAGCGCCCTATGAACTGAACATTACCTATGTCGATGCTTTGAACGGCCCGGATGATGGCGATGCCGTCCGCGCCGCCCGTTTCCTGGCGTCTCAAGCCGTCGGACTGGTTCTGCCGGGAGTCCCCGGTGTTTACATCCACAGCCTGCTGGGTTCCCGGAACTGGCATGAGGGGGGCGGCTTGACCGGACGGGCCAGGACCGTTAACCGCCGCCCCCTTGCCGCTGATGAAGTGCTCCGGGAAATTTTAACGCCGGGAACCCTGCGTCACCGAATCTTCCACCCTTATGTTCGCATGCTGGCAATAAGACGGCAACAGCCGGCCTTTCACCCCAATGCCGGGTTTGAAGTTCTTGATCTTTCTCCCCGATGTTTTGCCGTCAGGCGCTTTTGCGAAGATCAGAACCTTCTGGCGCTCACCAGCGTTTCGGGAGAAGGCATGTCTCTGGACTTGTCCGGCCTCGGCTCACCTGTCTTCAGGGATTTGATCACCGGAACCATTTTCGACTCCGGGAACATCCGGCTGCCGCCTTTCGGGTTCTTGTGGCTGGCATGAAAAGGCCATAGTTTTTTTATTGCAAATTGTGTGGATCTGTGCAAGTTTGGGCCTTTGAAAATCAGGCGGCGCAGGGCCGTGCTGCTTGAGATCACTTGATTTTACTGCGATTGCCTGGGTGGTGGAACTGGTAGACACAAGGGACTTAAAATCCCTCGGTCCTTGAGGCTGTGCGGGTTCAATTCCCGCCCCAGGCACCAGAGAAATCATCCGCCCCCGCCGTTGTCCGCATGATATAGAGAACGCATGACTTCAGATAAAGCCTTTGCCATCACGTCCTTTGAAGACCGGTTGAGCCGTTTTTTTGCCGGGCGCCCGGGGCTATGCCGGTATCTGGGCAACCTGGAATCAAAATTTTTCCGGGACGAAATCGAAGATTTGTCCGTCGACCGGCCGGTTTATGTCACCGGCCTGACCCGGTCCGGAAGCACCATCCTCCTGGAACTCCTGGCCGCTCATGAACAGACGGCCGCTCATCAATACCGGGATTATCCCCTGGTATGCATCCCCCTGTGGTGGAACCGGTTTGTCGATCTGGCGGGCGGCGGCAGGGGTGAGCCGGTCGAGCGCTTTCACCGGGACGGCATCCGGGTCACTCCGCGCAGCCCCGAAGCCATGGAGGAAATCCTGTGGATGATGTTTTTCCCGGACTGCCACGCGTCTTCCCGGTCTCAGGTGATGGACGGCCGGACGCGGTATCCGGCTTTTGAAAGCTTTTACCGGGATCAGATCCGTAAAATACTCTATCTGCGAAGGGGCAGCCGGTACCTGGCCAAGGCCAATTATCACGTGACCCGGCTGGCCTATCTGAAGACGATTTTTCCGGACGCCCGGTTCGTTATCCCGGTCCGGAGCCCGGTCGCCCAGGCGGCTTCCCTGTCGCGGCAGCACCGCCTTTTCTGTGAAGCCGAAGCGCGGGACCCGCGGGTGTTGAATTACATGCGGATTGCCGGTCATTTCGAGTTCGGCCTTGACCGCCGGCCCGTCAACACCGGATGCGGCAAGACGGCGGATCGGATCATGGACCTGTGGAACAGCGGGCAGGAGGCCCGGGGACTGGGCCTGCTGTGGGCTTCCGTTTACCGGTATGTGGGCGGCCTGCTCGCTGCGGACGACGCCCTGCGGGCCGCGTCCATCGTTGTCGACCATGATGATTTCTGCCGTTTCCCGGAAAAGATTTTGGCGAAAATTTATGATCATTGCGGGCTGACGGTTGATCTGGAATTTCTTAGGCAAAAGGCGAAAACAATTTTTCCGCCCCGGGAGGACAGGCCGTTTCCCTTTACCCGGGAGGAGCAGGCCGCTATTGAGGCGGAGGCCGGTGAGGCTTACGCGGCCATGCGGCGATTTACGGGCTGATGCCGGCCGGGTTTCGGGTCAGTTCCCTCAAGGCTTTTGCAATCCTTTCCGTCAGCGGGTGATGCTCTCCGAATTCGTCCGTCAGCAGTCGCAACGCTTCTGTCATATAATGCTCCGCCTGCAACATATCCCCCCGCTCGGCGCAAAGTACGGCCATATTGTTGTAAATGCCGGCCGCGCTGATCGTTCTCTGTCCCGGGGCTTTCAGGCTGTCCGGCAGCGCTTCAAGCGCTTTTCGGTAATCGGCCATGGCGCCGTCCATGTCTCCCGCGCGTTTTTTCATGGTGCCCAGGTTGTTGTAGACCGCCGCAATCCCGGGATGAGGCGGAGCCAGCAGCGACAATGCCTGCCGGTAGTGAACAATGGCCTGGCCCGTGTTTCCCGTTACCCGGTATATCTCCGCCAAATTGTAGTGATGGACGGCCGTCATGGGGTGATCGTCACCCCAGCGTTTCCGGCTCTGCTCCAGGGCGGTGTTCAAGTAGTCAATGGCCTGGAGTGGATGTTGTCCGTTTCGTCCCAGGGTCAGCCCCAGGTGACTGAAGGCGCGGGCATTGCCGGGAGATTTGCGGGCGCAGTCCAGCCACAAGCCCGTACCGCTTCCCCAGACGGCGTTTCTCTGGAAGGTCCAGGCACCGAGCACGACCGTCATCGCGAGCATTACCAGAATCGTTGACCGTCTGTCGCCAAGCAAACGATACAGGCCGGCGGTAAAAGCGATGACCGGGAAGAGGGCGGGCAGGTAGAGGCGGTGTTCATAGATGACTTCCAGCCCTGGTGAAGCGGTTTCCATGGCCAGGTTACCCAGAAACCATAGAACGGCATAGGAGAACAGCCGGTGTCTCCGGGCCGAGTAAACGGCGGCCGCCGCCAGGCTGATAAGGGCCAGTACCGCCAGGGCCGTGACCGGTTCCGACAACGACCGGGATAAGGGGAAATCATAATCAAGATTGAGCCGGACCGGGTGAGGGAAGGCGATCAGTGAGAGTAAATAGATGGCCGCCGCCGGCGCGGTCATGAAGCGCTGGACCGAAGTAAAGACCTTATCTTCACCGGCGAAGAGGATGCGGCTGGACGCGTCTCCGCGCAGATAGACCATGCCCGTGATGATGACCATCGCCAGGAGCAGGACGATCCATGGGGCATGACGCCTGACCCAGCGGCCGGAAAGGTTCTGGAAAAAATACCACTCGTAAAGCAGCAGAAACAGCGGCATAAGCACCGCGATCTCTTTTGAGGTCAGTCCGGCCATGAGAGAGATGCCGCAGGCGACAAACCAGGGCGCTGACGACCCTTTCCGATCGGGGTGCCTCATCCGGCTGGTTCGTGCCCGGATGTAGCAGAAAAGGGACAGCAGGCTGAAAAAGGCCGCCAGGGAGGCGGCCCGCTGGATAATATAGGTGACGGATTGGATCAGGACTGGACCGGTCACCCATAAGAGCGCCGCGCCGAGAGGCAGAAAGCGGCCGGTGATGCGGCTCAGGGCCGTAGTCTCCCGGGTGACCAGCCAGACCAGGATGGCCGTCAGGATGTGGATCAGGAGGTTGACGGCATGGTATCCGGCAACCCGGTCCTGATGGAAAAACCAGTTCAGCGCCAGGGTGGCGTAGGTGACGGGACGGTTGGAGGCGTACCGGAAGACACGGATGATTTCATCAGCCGTCAGGCCGGAGACCTTAACGTACGGGTTTTCAACGATATTCGAGATGTCGTCAAAGACAAAGGGGGCGTCAAAGGTGTTGGCATAGGCCAGGAGACCGGCGGCAGCGATGACGACCGGCGCCAACCAGGCACGCGGAAGTCCCGGTTTTCTGTCTGTGGAAGCGGTTGTCATGGCCTTTTCCCGTCCGGCCCGGTATTTTTTTTAGAACGTTAAGGGGTAGTCCTCCGGTTTCCGCCAGATGACCGGTTGATGTCCATACTTTTGCGTAGAAACAGTATGAATGCAAAACTTTTTTCACGATCGGCCGCAAAAATGACTGTCGCCCCGGCAGGAAATTTTTTTTCTTGCGCGGGGCGACGATGATTTGTGATGGTCGGTAAGGTCGCCGGATCAGAACTCGACGTAGGATTCGATCCGCTTCTTGATATCCTCGACCACATGCGGGTTGTCGATGGTGATTTTAATGGCGTTGTTCGGGCAGAAGTTGACGCACCGGCCGCAACCGCGGCAGTGGTTGTCGTGCACGGCCCGGCCGTTGACGATGGATATGGCCCCGAAGCCGCAGGCTTCCAGGCATTTGCCGCAACCGACGCAGGCGTCGGTCACTTCCACGCGGACGCCTTCGATCGGCGGCATGATGCCGTCCAGGTAGTCGCCGGGAATATGCTTGAAGGCCGTCATCATGCAGCAGCAGGGACAGCAGAAACAAACGCTGAGCAGTTGGCTTTTGTCGGGCGTCAGGAAGATGAAGTTATCCACCCGCACCTTGCCGGTCATGGGGATCAGTCCGGCGTCGATGGCCCGGTTGACATGGTCATGGGCCTGCTGCCGGGTCACCCGGCGGCTGACGCCATGGGGGATCTTCAGGGCGCTGTTGCCCATGAACAGGCAGCCGACATCGTGGGTGTAGTGCTGGCAGTTGCGGGCCAGGCGGCAGCCGCAGTTGTCCATGATGACGTGGATGGTGGCCTTGTCGATGAAATCATGCAGGGCCTGGACCGGCAGGGCCTGGTTGGAAACCTCGCCCAGGGTCTTGTTGACCGGCAGATAGCTCATGCTGTTCTTATCCGGGTTCATCCAGGGGATCAGTCGCCGGATGCCGGGAACCTTGCCGAGCCGGAAGATTTGCAGCACGGCCATGGTTGGCCGGGTCCGCGGCCCGCTTTTGAATATCCAGGACAGGGTGGCCTGGATGGGATTATCCTTGGCATCCCGCTTCTTGGCCTTGATATAATCCTGGAAAGCCTCGGCTGATGAATAACGCGGCTGCCAGCCGGTGGCTTGCTTGAATTTGGTACTCAAACCGAAAATGGTGTAACGGCTTACGCTGACCCAGCCGCCGCTGGCCGGGAACAGTCTCAGTTTAAAGGCAATGTTGGCGATCACTTTCAGGACAGCCGCGGGCAGGGGGATGACGATGGCGCCGGCCTGTTTAAAACACCAGCGGGTCGTCACGGCGTCGTCGGCGGTGACGTTGTAAATGCCGGGGACGTCCCGGTTGTAAACCAGGTAGAGGGCTTCGCCCAGATCCTGCTCATGGATGAACTGGTTATGGGAAATATTGCCCGAGGGCAGCGCGGTCACCTTCATGGACCAGAGTTTTGAAAACATGTTGTTGATTTTCGGCCCCACCAGCAGCCCGGCCCGGACAATGGTCAGGGTGATGTCGGGGTGGCCCTTGAAAAAGTCGGCCACGAAATTTTCCACTTCCACCTTGCTGGTGTTGTAATAGTTGTCGTCGTTTCTGGCCAGGGGCGAATCTTCGGTGAAGCCGATGGGGTTGTCCCGGTGCGAGCCATAAACTGTCATACTGCTGGTATAGATAACCTTGCGGATATTGTTGTTGACGCAGGCCTGAAAAACGTTTTTGCTGCCGTTGATATTAATATCCCGGGTTTTCTGCTTGTCCTGGATTTCGGCGACCACAAAAGCCAGATGGAAGAGCACGTCGACGCCCTGGAGCAGAGAGGAGATGGTCGCGTCGCGGGTATCGACACGGTGGAATTCGACTTTTTTAAAGCCGCCTTTCCAGGGGGTGACATCGATGCCGATGATTTTATCGACGTCCGGATCAGCCTGGAGTTTTGGCAGCAGCGTTGACGCGAAATAGCTGTTGACGCCGGTGATAGCGACTGTTTTGCCCATGTTTTTCTCTCCCTGTTCGTCGGTCCGGTGAAAGCCGGGGCCAGGTTAAAATGTGATGATTCCCAAAAAGATCAAAAGGCGCTCACAAAAACTTTTTTACGAGAGCATCAATGCTCGTTGGTTGCTTTTATCCTATTTGGACTTAATGGTCAAGAAAAATATTTTACAGTTTTCCCTCATAATAACTAATTTATATGAGAATGCGTCAAGTTTATTGGTGTATAGTTTATCAATAGTTAAGCGCCGGCTTGATCCGTGCGTAAAAGCGAGATAGGGTAAAATGAGGTTATATCTTGCGGAGACATTTCCATGAAAGTCGTGCTGGTCCGGCCCAATGCCGGACTCAAATCCACCTATCTGCCCCTGGGCCTGGGCTATATCGCCGGCGCCGCCCGGTCGGCCGGCCACGACGTGACCATCCTGGACGCCCGGCTGGAACGGCTGCCCGTGACGCGGACGGTAAGACGGATTCTGGATGAACGGCCGGACGTTATCGGCCTCACGGCCCTTTATGCCAGGGCTGAAAAGGAGGCGGCCCTGGATGTGGCCGGCGTCTATAAACGGGAAGGCGGTAAGGCCCCCGTTGTCCTGGGCGGCGCCCTGGTTTCCAGCCTGGGAAGAGAGATGGTGGCCACCGGCCTGATCGATCTGGCCGTGGCCGGCGAAGGCGAGGCGGGTTTTACCGGTTACCTGAAGGCCCTGGAAGCGGGCCAGGCCCCGGACCGGATTCCGGGTGTAATTTTCAGCCGGGACGGCGTCGTTCAGGCTGTTCCGCGCGACGGGTTCATCGAAGACATCAATCAATTGAACGTGGCCTGGGATCTGCTGCGGCCGGAACGATACTTCTCTTTTCCCGGCCGTTCCGGTCAGAGTGTCATCAAGAAGTCCCATCGCTGCCTCCCCCTGTTTACCAGCCGGGGATGTCCCTTTGGCTGCATCTACTGCCATAATGTCTTCGGCCGGAAGTTCCGCGCCCGGTCCCCCGAATCGGTGGTGCGGGAAATGGCCATGCTCAAGGACACTTACGGTGTCCGGGAAATCGAGATCGAAGACGACTGTTTTAATGCCGATCCGGACCGGGCCAAGGCCATCGCCCGGCGCATGATAGACGAGAAGCTGGACCTGGCCCTTTCCTTTCCCACGGGACTGAGGGCCGACCGCATGGACCGGGAACTGATCGACCTGTTGAAACAGGCCGGGACCTACCGCATCATTTACGCCGTGGAGACGGCCGTGCCCAGGCTCCAGCGGCTGATCCGCAAGAACCTCGATTTCCAGAGGACCGATGAAATGATCGCCTATACCGCCGACCGGGGCATTATGACCGGCGGGTTTTTCATGCAGGGGTTTCCCACGGAAACCGAGACGGAGATGCGGCGGACGGTCGATTATGCCCTGGGTTCAAAACTTCACCAGGCATTTTTCTTTTATGTCAATCCTTTCCCGGGAACGGAACTGGCGGAACGCTTTCCTGTCAAAGAGGCCCAAAATGACGGTAACGGGCATATGCGCTATTCGGTGTTGCGGGTCAATCTCTCGGAAGTGCCGTCCGCCACCCTGTGGAAAATCAACAAATCCGCCTACCGCCGTTTCCATTTTTCGATCCGGAGAATGTGGCGGACCTTGCGGGTGGCGCCTAAAAACCTCCGCACCCTCTGGGCGGTGCTCGTCACGCTGGCCCTGAGTTTCCGTGACCTGGAGGATTTCTGATGCCGCAAAGTACACGGGCGCAGTCCGGCCAGGGGATGCCGTGTTTCTTCCGCCGCCTCTCAGGATTCTTTGCCGCCGGCGGATTCTCTTTGGCTTAAATCACTCTATCGTACGGCAGTTGTCAATCATGGCGTTTCCATGTAAGCTTGCCAAATCCATGATACGAACCCGAGCCGGAGGCATGATGAAGCGCATACGTCATGACGATCTGAACGATCTTTGCACCAAAGCCGGGCAACTGCCCAGGAAACGGACCACCTCCATGTGCACGGCCAGGCTGCGGACCCGGTCCAGCGCCTGTTCGTATGGGCCGACAGGACATATTATTTCAGGCGCGCCGGGCGTGGCGGCTTTTTACGAGCGGCTGGTTCATTTGCAGGCGGGAGATTGTCTCTAAAGGGGATAATGGCAATGGAAACGAAGTTTTTCGACAATATCGGGACCTGCGTGGATCACGTTTTTGAGGTCTGCGGTAAAAAAGTGGTGCTGGGCCTGCCCCTGGCCCTGGGCAAACCCCAGGCCTTTGTCAATGAAGTCTACCGCCGGGCCAAGGCCGATCCCTCCATTCAACTGATCATCGCCACCGCCCTGTCCCTGGAAAAACCGGCCGCCTCCGGCGAGCTGGAGCGTCGGATTCTGGGGCCCATGGCGGACCGGATCTGGGCCGGGGTGCCGGACCTGGACTACATGACCGACCTGCGTAAAAACGCCCTGCCGCCCAACGTTGTCCTCAAGGAGTTTTATTTTAAAGCCGGCGCTCTGCTCCATCACCCGCCGTCGCAGCAGAACCACTGCAGTTCCAACTACACCCATGTTGTCCGGGATATGGTCACCGAACTGCTGGATGAAAAACCGGACTGGGCCCTGGTTTACTGCCAAGGCGTGGCCAGGCGGGAGCTGGACGGCCGGGTCTGTTACAGCGAGAGCTGCAATGCCGACCTGGGGCCGGACCTGAAACGCTGGTTTCCCCGGCTCGGCCGGAAAAACATCCCTCATCTGCGCATCGCCGTGGTGAACAACCAGCTGCCGTTCATGTACGGCGAAGCCGTCAACCCGGCCGGTACCTATGATGCCATCATCGACAATCCCGAATATGAAACGCCCCTGTTCAGCGTTCCCAGCCGGCCGGTGTCCGTGCCCGACCACGCCATCGGGCTCAATGTCAGCACCCTGATCCGGGACGGCGGCACCCTGCAGGTGGGCATCGGTTCCCTGGGGGACGCGATTGCCGCCAGCCTGCTGCTGCGCCACCGCCAGCCGCGGCTATACCGGGAGATTGTTGACGGGATGAGAATCGCCGAAAACTATCAGCCCCTCGTCGATCGTATCGGCGGCCTGGATCCCTTTGAACAGGGGCTTTACGGCGCCACGGAAATGCTGGTAGACACGTTTATCGATCTTTACCGGGGCGGTATTCTCCGGCGTCAGGTATACGCCGATCCTTTTATCCAGAAAGCCGTCAACGACGGGTTGCTCCAAGAGGCCATCACCCCGGATGCGGCCCGGAACGTCCTGGAGGCGATTGCCGGGGTCCAGCCGGTCATGACCGCGCGGCAGTTTGACCGCCTCCGGGAGTGCGGATTCTTCAAACCCGGGCTGCGCTATGCCGATGACCGGATCATGGACGACAACGATACTTTTTCCGCTGACCTGCGGGACGAAGAGGCGAAAAGCCGCATTCTGGCCGAATGCGTCGGCGACCGGCTGCGGAACGGGATCGTGGCCCACGGCTGTTTTTTTATCGGGCCGAAACGTTTTTATGACGCCCTGCGGGGCATGAGCGAGGAAGCACGCCGGCAGTTTTCCATGACCGGGGTGTCGTATGTGAATCAGCTTTACGGCGACCAGGAGCTCAAGGAACTTCAGCGCCGGGACGCCCGCTTTGTCAACGCCGCCATGATGATCACCCTGGCGGGCAATATCGTTTCCGACGCCCTGGCCGACGGCCGGGTCATCAGCGGGGTCGGCGGTCAGTACAATTTTGTCGCCATGGCCCACGCCCTGGAAGGGGCCCGCCTGATCATGATGATCAAGAGTGTGCGCGAAGGGGGCCGCCGCGTAGCTTCCAATATCGTCTTCAACTACGGCTATGCCACTATTCCCCGGCACCTCAGGGACATCGTCGTGACGGAATACGGCATTGCCGACCTGCGCGGCAAGATGGACCGGGATGTGGCCATGGCCCTGATCCAGATCGCCGACTCCCGTTTCCAGGACGGCCTTCTGGCCAGGGCCCGGAAAGCCGGCAAGATTCCCGTGTCATACCGCATTCCCGACCGTTTTCGGAACAACTATCCCGAGGCCCTGGCCGACAAGCTGGCGCCGTACCGGAAGCAGGGGCTGTTTGCCGCCTTCCCGGGCGGCACGGAACTGACCGCGGAGGAGGTCGCGCTCGGCGGCGCCCTGCGCCGGTTCAGGCAGAAAGCCGGACGGAATCCCCTGGCTGTCGCCGCGGTCGTGGCCGGGCGGATGTTTTCGCCCGCTCCCCCGGCGGCCGATCCCTATCTGCAACGGATGCGCCTGGACCATCCGGTGGACTTGAAGGAGCGGCTGCTGCGCGGGATCGTTCTGGCGGCACTGGCGGCTGACGGAAAGATCTGAAAGAGGGTCTGCCGGTCAATTTTTTACCATGTAAATCACGCCGGCGCAGTCCGGGCAGGGGATGCGATTGTCACCCCGGGAACCGTCCCAGGCCATTTTTTCACCGGCCGCGGCCAGGAGCAGGTAAGGATAGGCTGCGTGGAATGAGGCCGGGCAGAGAAAGTCAGAATTGTTCAGATTGACGGCGCAGACGGCGCCGATTTTCATGGGGCACTCGCCAGCGGCTTTCGACGCGGCGACCCTGATCTCGAGCCTGTAATCGAGCCGTTCACGGGGATGGCCGAGGAAACGGGACAGGGCGTATAAACCGTCGACCAGGCGTCCGGCCGTCCGGTTGCGCCGGCCCTGCATTTTCTTGATTTCAACGGTCATTTTCCCGCCATTTTCCCCGTCATTTCTCCCGGGGTGCTGAATCGCAAGAAGCGGGTCCGAACCGGCGTCAACCATGGCGGCCAGAACATCCGGATAGACATGCTGGAAAACGTGGGGGCAGCAGTTGTCCGGCAGAAGGCGCCGTGAATCGTGAGGCGTTTTCCCGTGATGAAACCGGCAGGGAGAGATGATCTCCGCCGGTGTTATCGAGCCGGCATGGCCCTGGTCAAAAAGCGTCATGGCGGTTTTCAGGGGCAGGTCCGTCAGGGACCGGAGAAGGACTTCCGGAAACTGGCGGGAATATGCCAGCGGCTGACGACCGTTCTCACTGTCCAGAAAGACCTGCTGGCCGGGCGAGTGGCGGTAAAGGCAGTCGCCGCCGCCATGCAGAATACGGACGGAGACGGCGCCGCCCGTCCATGGCCCGATTCCGGCAATGACAGGGACACGCGGGTTGGGACACCTCACCACCACTTCGTTGACAAAGCGGCCGTTATTTTTTTTCAGGCGGTAATTCGTTATGATTGCCGGGCTGCGGGTTTCCGGGTTTCGGGCTCGTTTTACCCAGGAAAACCAGCCGCCGTTGGCAATGGTGTAGATATAGGGGGCGATGGTGTAATACAGATAGGGGCAGAGACTATCCGGTTTAAGCCCGTTGATCCGTCCGAACCCGGGACTGTCCGTCAGTCGTGACAGGTAGGCACTCATGGGCTCTCCACCGGCTTCTTTATTCCATCCGCGGC
Organism: Thermodesulfobacteriota bacterium; assembly: GCA_040753795.1. NCBI lineage: Bacteria > Pseudomonadati > Thermodesulfobacteriota > Thermodesulfobacteriota bacterium. Next base: position 6,791 of record JBFMDX010000031.1, on the reverse strand, counting down.
CGGTCGGAAGGGCTCCGTGGAGAACAGGGCAAAGACCGGCAGATGATCGGAATATCCCCGGCCCAGGTGTTTGCCCCGGCCCCTGTCGGTCCGCTGCCACCGGTAAATGTTTTGCCGACCGTCAAACAGGAAGCCGGGATCGAATTTGTCAAAGGAGTTATCGACATAATCGATGCCGTTGCCGTCATAAAGGGCCCGGGGCAGGATGAGGCTGTCCGGGGTGTTTTTCCGGTCGAAATAGAGATAAGACCAGCGCCTGTCCGGAGACAGTTCCAGCCACAGATTATAGCGCCTGCCGGTCGCCGCCGGGTTCAGATCGGTTTCGGTTACCAGACAATTGTTCACGATGGTCCCCAGAACATGATTGATGCCGGTGACGCCGCCGGTGTCGTTCAGGGAAGGCTCGACGGGGAGGGTAACAAACTCATCGTAGTTGGCGTTGAAATCCCCGGCGATAATGTAATCCGTTCCGGGGCCGAGCCGGTCGACGGCATTTCTCAGGGCGCGGGCGTAAGCCAGGCGCAGACTTTCCGGGCCCTGTTTGGACTTCCAGTGATTGATGAACAGCACCAGGGGTCGCTGCCCGCACCGGGCCGTCACCTGGAGAATGGATCTCATGCCCTTACCCGGTGACAATTCCTGCCGGTCGATGATCGGACGGGAGGAAATGACGGCGCATTTGACGGCCGTTTTATTCTGGTCAGCAATGGCGGAATATGGGTAGGGGATACCGTTGTCTTGAAGGTGATTCAATAGCAGGTCCAGCGCCCGCCGCGACTCGACTTCCTGGAGGCAGACGATATCGGCTTTCAGCGCCGTGAGGACCCGGGCAATGTTGGCGGCCTTGGTGTCTGCCATGTCCCGGTTCCAGCCGTAAGGCCCGGCCGGATCGTATTCCGGATACTCGTTCCCATCGTCAACGGCGTCGAAAAGGTTGCCGACATTGTACGTGGCGATTTTTATCGTTTCAGCCCCGGCCGTCACGGATAAGACGAACAGGCAGAAGATCGCGGGTGCCCATTTGATAACGCTTTTTTTCCATAATGACGGCTTCATAAAACGAGTTTCAGCACTGTTGGGTTGAGTTGTTGATTTGTTGAGGCGTTTAGAAGGACTTTGACCGGCCATGACAAAATGATCGCAGGAAATGTTGAAACGATGTTTTCCCTAAACTTCTAAACGACTCAACGATTAAACCCCTTGCCCCCTCAACGACTAAACGGCTCAACTCCTCAACTGCTTAAACCTCGCCCCCTGTGCCTTGTACCCTTCACCTTACACCCTAAACCCTGCACCTTGCACCTTCCTTAAACCAGCGGCTCCTTCATGATCATATCCACCGCCTGGCTGGCGGCCAGGGCCTGTTTCGGGAAGACCTGTTTCAGGGTGGCGATATGCCGCAGGTTATCGGCCGTGCGGAAAACCAGGTTGGCCAGGTCGCCTTCTTCGATGCCCGCCTCCCGGACCACCACTTCCCAGGGGACTCCGGTGGACCATTTATACATGGTGATGGCCGGAGCAAAGTGCAGTTCCGAGGGTGCGAAACCCCTCCGGTTCATGTGCTTGATAAACGGCGCCAGCCGGTGCCGGACGCGGGAAAAGGCGGAACGCAATTTTTTGGGAACGCCTTCCGGTCGCCGCTCAGGATCGTCCGTCTGCCGCTCATTGACAAACGAGGCGATGATGGCCGCCAGCAGGCCCGGATCGGACTCGGGGAAAAGGCCCAGGCGGAAGCCCTCGGCAATCATCAGGGGCTGATCCACCCGGAGCTGGGAGGCCCAGCGGCCGTCTTCGGTCAGCGCCCCGGATTCCTCGGCGTAACCGGTTTCCTTGAGGAAATCCACCTGGTCAAGGAGGCTCTCCCATAAATCCGCCTCTGCTTCCTGCCCGTTCTGGTGAGCCTGTTGATGCTGGAAGCGGGCGAAAGACTGGCGCAGCAGTATCTGGATCTGATCCAGGGACAGCGCCAGCAGCAGGTTCAATACCATGGAGAAGTTGATCCGGATCTGGCTGTTGATGCTGGAGGGCAGGGAGTTGACCAGCTTGGCGATGTGCTTTAAGTCCATGAACCGTCCCGGGATCATCAGGGCAAACCCGATGTTGTCCTTGCCCCGGCGGCCGGCCCGGCCGGTCATCTGGTGAAACTCGATGGAAGTCAGGGGCATGAAGTCTTTACCGTTGAACCGGTCGGAGTTGAAGACCACCACCGTTCGCGCCGGAAAATTGACTCCGGCGGCCACGGTGGAAGTGGCGAACACGGCATCCAGCAGGCCGCCGTCCATGAACTGCTCCACGGTTTTTTTCCATACCGGCAGATGGCCGCTGTGGTGGGCCGCCACGGCCTTTTCCCGGATGTAGTGTAGCTGCTTGTGGCCGGCCAGGTAGGGGTTGCGGGTGATGACATCACTCACGGTTTCGTCCAGGAGTTGGCGGCGGTCGGGATCCTGATCCAAGCCCTCCCGGTCGCACGACTCCAGGGCCTTGTCGCAGTCGGCCCGGGATTTCATGAAAAAAATCGCCGGCAGCAGGTTGTACCGCCGCAGGACCCGCAGGATTTCATCCATGGGGGGCAGGCTGTAGCCATAGCGCGGGGATTTGTCGGGCGCGCCGGAATGAACGGAGCGCAAGGTTTTTTTATACATCTCTTGACGCCCTGATTTCTCGGCTTCGGCCATGAGCGGGAAAATCGTGCCCGAGGGATGCAGAAAGAGCGGATACAGTCGAACCGGGCGCTTTGTCTCCCGGATCACCCGGCAGGGTTTGTCCCGGATGGAGGTCAGCCAGGCGGCGATTTCATCGGGGTTGCCGATGGTGGCGGAAAGCATCAACAGGGGGATCCGCCGGGGCAGGTAGATCATGGTTTCTTCCCAGACCACGCCGCGCTCCGTATCGCCCAGAAAATGGGCTTCGTCCAGGATGACCATGTCGGTGTCCAGGTCTTCGCCGGTGTGCATGGAGTCGTAGAGCTGATTGCGCAGTATTTCCGTGGTGCCGATGATGATGGGCGCATCGGCGTTTTCTTTTCTGTCTCCGGTCAGAATGCCGGTGTTGGCCTCGCCGAACAGGCGGGAAAAAGATTCGAAAATAGAGTTGCTGAGGGCCTTGAGAGGAGAGGCGTACCAGGTTTTTTTCCCCTCGGACAACAGGCGGGTGATGACCTGCTCCGCGATCCAGGTTTTCCCCGCGCCGGTGGGCGCGGTAACGATGCAGTCGGTTTCCCTGACGGCAGCGATGGCGTCCAGTTGAAACGGATCGGGAATCCACTTCGCGCTTTCCGGAACGCCGATCATGGAAAAGATTCTTTTCAGCTTGGGATCGCTGCCGGGTTTTAAACGCGGCTTTTTCCCTTTCTTTCTGGCGGCGGCCCGGTGGTGAGTGGGCGCGGTTCGGGAATCGCCGTCGGGTTTGTCGGAATATTTTCGTCTTCTCATCAAGTCGGGGATGCCTGTCCAGGTTGCATCAGGAGGTTTACAATCCCCCTGATCTTGTCCTTGAGCCGGGTGTCCGTGTCATAGGGTGAAATCCCTTTGAGGTCCGCCTCAATCAGGGTGTTGTCATAGTCCAGAAAACCGGCGATATCAAAACCCGGCAGCCGCTCCCGCAGGAACGCCTCGTCCGATTGATTGCGGATTTTGTTGCCGACCACGGACAGGCGGTTTAAGCGGATGTCACCGGCCAGTTTTTTGATATGAAAGGCGGTTTCGATGCTGCGTTGCCCGGGTTCGACCACGATGATCAGGCGGTTGACGGCCATGGCCGTGGCCCGCCCCAGGTGCTCCAGACCGGCTTCCATGTCCATGACCACCACTTCGTCCCGCTGCAGGGTGATGTAGGTGACCAGGGCCTTGAGCAGGGTGCTTTCCGGGCAGATGCAGCCCCCGCCGCCGCCCTTGACCCCGCCCAGTTTCATCATTTTGATGTTGCCGAGCCTGGCGGACAGGGTGTCGGGCAGATCGTCCACTCTGGGGTTGAGCTTGAAGAAACCGCCGATGGATCCGGGCTGTGATTCCGTCCGTTCCGCGATCAGCTCTTTCATGTCGGCAATGGGGACAATTTTGTCCGCGTCCTTGATGCCCAGAGCCGCGGCCAGGTTGGCGTCTGGATCGGCGTCAATGGCCAGCACTTTTTTGTTGTCATCGTTCAGGGCGCGAATCAGGAGCGCGGCCACCGTTGTCTTGCCCACGCCGCCCTTGCCGCTGATGGCGATTTTCATTTGCTCATGCTCCTTGTGACCGATTTGTTCACGATGTGTTTGTTTAAAATCAAGATATACATTGGCGGGTGTTTTATATCAAGGGGATAAACGGGGTGTAAGGTTCAAGGTTTAAGGTGTAAGGTGTAAGGTACAGGGCATACCTTGCACCCCCCTGTACCTTGAACCTTACACCTTAAACCGTTTTTTATCTTATCATTCCCGGCAGAAACAGCGCGATTTGCGGGAAGAAGACAATCAGCAGGGTTGCCGTGATCATGGCCAGCAGAAAGGGAAAGGCGCCGCGGAAAATCGTCTCCAGGGGCACGTCTCTGGCCACGCCCTTGACCACGTAAACATTGATGCCCACCGGCGGGGTGATGACCCCCATCTGGGTGACCAGCACGATAATGACACCGAACCAGACGGGGTCCAGGCCGAATCGGACAATCACCGGATAGAAAATGGGCACCGTCAGCATGATCAGGGCCAGGGAGTCGATAAAACATCCGCCGATCAGGTAGACCCCGATGATCAGCAGGACGATCACCGCCGGCGGCAGGGAAAACCCGGACACCCAGTTGGCGATGTCAAAGGGAATACGGGAGACGGCTAAAAAATGGCCGAAGATCGTGGCCCCGGCCACAATAACCAGGATCATGCAGCTGATCCGGGTGGTTTCAAACAGCGAGGCCACCAGCCCGCCCCAGGTCAGGTTTTTCCGGATCACGGCCAGCACGATGGTGCCAAAGGCGCCGATGGCCCCGGCTTCGGTGGGGGTAAAAATACCGGCAAAAAGGCCGCCCATGACCAGGATAAAAATCAGGGCGGTTTCGAAGATGCCGGCCAGTGAGACGATTTTCTCTTTAAATGTTGTCTTTGGGCCGGGGGGACCCAGGTCCGGCTGAATCGCGGCCCAGATCAGAATCGCGGCGATAAACAGGACGGTCAGCAGCAGGCCCGGCAGAATGCCGGCGATGAACAACTCGCCGATGGACTGTTCCGTGAGAATGCCGTACACGATGAAAATAACGCTGGGCGGAATCAGAATGCCCAGGCTGCCGCCGGCGGCCACGGCCCCGGTGGCCAGGGAAAGCCGGTAATGGTAACGCCGCATTTCCGGCAGGGTGGCCGCGGCCATGGTGGCGGCGGTGGCGTTGGTGGAGCCGCAGATGGCCGAGAAGGCCGCGCAGGCGCCGATGGTGGCAATGGCCAGGCCGCCGGGCAGATGGCCGATGTTCTTGTAGGCGGCGTCGAAAAGCCGGGAACTGATGCCGGCGTGAAAAGCCACCTGTCCCATCAGCACGAACAGGGGGATCACCGTCAAATCATAGGACCCGAAGACGGCGAACATGTCCTTGACCACCAGGTTCAGCCCGGCGTCAAAGGAGACGATGGCGCCGAATCCCGCGAACCCGATCATGGCCATGAGAAATCCGATGGGCATGCGGGAGAAGATCAGCGTAAACAGAGCGATGATGCCGATGATACCGATCCAGGTAGGGCTCATTTCTCCTCCCCGGCCAGGGACTGCCCGCAATCGGCCAGCAGGACGCAGCAGAGCAGCACGCATCCGGCGGCGACGCCCAGCACAAAGGGATAGACGGGCAGCTTCAGGGTGGGGGATACTTCGCCGGCTGCCTTCAGGCTGATGGCGTAGACCCCGCTTTCCCAGGCCACGACGGCGAAGAAGACCGCGGCGATGAGGCTGTTGACGGCGTGAATCCGGCGTTGCGCCGTTGCGGAAAAGCGCGAGACCAGAAAATCCACGGCGATATGGCCTTTCTGAACGGAGGTGAACCCCAGGGACAGGGATATGGTCAGCGCCCCCAGCAGGCCCACCACGTCATAGGTGCCCGGGACGGGGCACCGGAAAAAACGGAGGGTCACGTCCGTCACGGTCACCAGCATCATGGCCACGATGGCGGCCGCGGCCAGCCAGTTGGCCTTGTCGGCCAACCGGTTGACCCCGTTTTTATATTGTTTAAGATAAGACATGATGGTTACCAAATTAAGGTTTGCTGAAACCGGCGATCAGTTCCTTGAGCCGGGCCACGGCGCCGGCGGCGTCAACGCCCTTTGCCCCGGCTTCGGCAATGTAACCGGCGATCACCGGTTCGATCGCTTTGATCCAGCGCTCGTTCTCCGCCTGGGGAAGGGCGACGATCTCGTTTTTCAGCTCCAGGGTATAAGCCCGTCCTTCCACATCCACGTCATCCCACACTTTACCATGGACCTGGACCCATTCATCGCTGACATCGGTAAACACTTTCTTGACATCTTCGGGAAGCTGGTTCCATTTGTCCTTGTTCATGACCACGAACATGGCGGTGGTATAGCCGATGTCCCGGCAGTCCACGGTGGACTTGATGACCTCGGCCTGGCGCCACCCTTTCAGCGTTTCAATGGGGGCAAAGGTTCCCTCCACCACGCCCTTCTGCAGGGCTTCGTAGGTGGCGCCCTGGGACATGGCCACGGGAACGCCGCCGAGGGCTTCCACCACCTTGGCGCTTAATCCCGTGGAACGGATTTTGAGCCCTTTCATTTCTTCTAAAGCGGCGACTTTTTTCTTGGTGTGCAGCAGGCCCGGGCCATGGGC
>JBFMDX010000030.1:5497-25380 GCA_040753795.1 Thermodesulfobacteriota bacterium | reverse complement strand
TATAACGTATTTTCAATAAAATCAAGCATATAATTTGATTTTTGACTGGTTTTTAAAGAAAAAAAATTGTAATTTTTAACCATAAAAACGGGGGCTCAAACGACAGGCTGTTGGACAGCCTGTTCAGACCTCCATGTTGACATGATGCGATTATAGCTGCAGGCAGGAATTCATATGAAGGCAGACAGGAAGAAGGGCGAGGCCGGCAACGACAACATCGTGGCAGCCTTCACGGACCATGAAGGGGACCGTTACGCCCTGTTTGAACGGACCCTGAAGGAGGCCCGTTTTTTTGAAGCCCTGGAACAGGCACGCCAGACCTCCGGCAAGTCCCGGGCGGATTTTTCCATCGTCATCAAGCCCAACATCTCCATGATGCTGCGCCGGGCGGACATCGGCACCTATACCGATCCTTTTTTCGTAATTCACCTGCTGCGCCTGCTGCTGGCCGCAGGCTACACCCGCCTGGCCCTGGTGGAGAGCGGCAATCTTTATGGCAACTGGTTTGAAAACCGGTCCGTGGCCCAGGTGGCGGCCCGGGCCGGATATGTGGACGAGGCGGCCGTGGCCGACTACCGGGACGAGTCCCGGGTGGATATCCCCGTCCAGGGAGGGGGAGTGGACGCGCGGGTGCCGCTGGTGGACCTGACCCTTGAGTCCGTTCCCCATGATTTCGGGGGCAAAACCGCACCGGCCGGAAAATGCTGGATGGAGGCGGATTTTCGTGTCAGTTTTTCAGGTTTAAAGAGCCACTTTTATTCATACTATACGGCCGCCGTAAAGAATGTTTACGGTTGCCTGCCGGAACAGGACAAGGTTCGGGCCTATCATTGCCGCCGCCGGGTGGGGCCGTGGACCGCTCTTCATATTCATGATTTTCCGGTCCATTTTTCCATTGTAACGGCCTATTCCGCGGCCGACGGCTGGATGGGCGTGAAGATGAAAGCCATTTTCGCCAAGCCTCACACCATCATCGCCGGGGCTGATATTCTGGCGGTGGATGCCCGCTGCGCGCAACTGTTGGGCCTGCCACCCGGGAAAAATGTCATGTACCGCTGCCTGGCGAAACACGTTCCCCCCCGGTCCTGGACTTCGATCGGCAATGCCGCTCCCTTTTCCCCCTGGCGCAACGTGCCGGCCATCCTGCCCCTGGCGTCCTGGCTGATGGAAGCCAATGCCAACATCATGGATTTCGGCGGCTCCATCGCCACCGGCGGCAACGACGCCTGTTTCCCGCTGAAGCCGACTTATAAGGGTGGATTCAAAACCATCCTCTATTACTTGAGTTTCCCGGTCTCTTTCCTGTGCGACATCGGCATCGTCAAACTTAATCTGCGGCGCCGCGCTTTAAATCGGGCCATGCGGCAGGCAGGGGCGAGGCTGCCCTTCATCCTCCGGCACGATTATATCCGGGAGCGTATGGAGTATTTTTCTTTTGATGACATTAAAGACTTCATCCGCCTGGCCGCCTGTCGTCCCAAAGAAAAGGTCTGTTTTTCCGGCCATTATCTGTTCCTGGACGGCCGGGAGACCACCTTCAACAGCCGCTTTTCAACGGCCGTGCTGGCGGCGGTGGAGATCCTCGACTACGTCCGGACCGGGTGCGGCCCGGAAGGATTCGATGCCCTTATGGCTGATCTGGAAGTTCTGCCGGATGCCTGCCCGCTCTGCTTTGACCCGCGGCAACCTTACGCCTTCTGTTACCGATAGTTACTTTAACCCTGCACCTTGAACCTTATACCCTGAGCCCTTCACCTTGCACCGTCATCAATTTTATGTTTCTTTCACCGCTTCAATAAAAAGATACTTGCCGCCGGGGCAGATGGCCCCTGAGGCCGTCATGGACAGGCGGTTCCGGCGGGACGGCGTCGGCCCGATGAAGAGGGTGCCCAGCCGCACCAGCCAGGCCAGGGGCGTCAGCAGGCGATGGCTCATCTTGACGCTGGCCGCGCGCACCTGGACGATGCGGAATCCGGCGTCCTCCAGCAGGGCGGCGAGTTGCGGATAAAAGAGGGTGTTCCGGAAATTAGCCTCCGGGTCCTGGATGGTCTGGTGATAGCGGCTCTCATTAATCGTGTTGGTGATGGAGCCGTAAAAGAAAAACCGCAGGCGCTTCTGGATCGAGGCGTAATTGTTGACCGTTATGTAGAGGGCGCCGCCGGGCCGCAGGACGCGGTGGAACTCGGCGATGGCCCCGCCGGGATTGAAAAGCCGGTGCAGGCCGTTGGCGCAGACCACGGCGTCGAAGCCGGCGTCCGGCAGGGGAATGTTGCGGTTCAGGTTGGCCCGGGTAAAGGGAAAGCCCCGGGCCTCAAAATTGCCCGGATCGATATCGCAGCAATGGACTTTCCAGCCCCGGTCCCGCAGAAACTGGGCGATGACCCCGGTGCCCGCCGGCGCGTCCAGCACTCCAGCGGCCGGCCGGCTCTCCAGCACGTTTTTGAGTACGTCGTGGGAGCGTCGCCCCCCGATCACTTTGAGTTCATTCATGGCAATCGCATCTCCTTGCGGTAACGGTCCGCCATCTCCAGCAGTTTGCGCCGGCCGACCGGCAGAGGCCGTCCTTTGTTGACGTAGATATCAAGCAGCGTTTCTGTTTTTTTGATTTCCCCGGTCAGCAGGGCCGCCGAACCCAGGAAACGCATCAGGTCGTTCCGCTGCGACCGGCGAGAAAAGCGCGACCAGGAGGGCAGGTCGATGACCGTGAGCCGGGGGCCGTCCACCAGAAAATTCCTGGTCCGGGGGTCCCCATGGACCAGGCCGGCCCGGTGGATGGCGCCAAGGGCCGCGGCGGCACGGTGCAGAAGCTTATCATCAGCGGTTTTCCGAAAGGCTTCCGACACGGTGTCAGCGGCCATGTGCAGGGTGGCCACCGCGCCGGCCTCAAACAGGGCCAGGTGTCGTTTTTCCCCCCAGAACAGCAGCGGAACCACCGGGATCCCGGCCCGGGCAAAGGCCAGGTAGCCGCGCCCTTCGTGGGCGGCCCGGCTCGTTTTCAATCGCCGCGGGATATTTCCCCGGCGTCGCGACACATAGACCTTGATGACCGCTTTGCCGGCCGGATTCGTTTCCGACAGGTCGACCAGGACGGAACCGTATTTTGCGGAATCTACATAACGGTTCCAGATAGTCAGAATCCACGATTCGTCTACCGCCGGTGCTGCGTGAACACGCCCGCCGTTGTTCGTGCGAAAATATTTAAAATCGTTCTCCATAACTCATGCCGATTATGTTTTCATCAACCCTTGCGTCAAAAAGGTTTCCCCCATCGGTAACGAGATGTTTCCTTGATCCTTTATGAGGGATACAGGGGGAAAAGATGATATGTATAAAGGCCTTTTTGCGCTGATATCCATAACAAGACCGATTCGAGGTGTCAATTATTTTCCCGGGTACGCAGTTTAAGAAATTGACTAACCGAAGGTTTTCCCTGTAAAATATCGCTGTAATTTAATTGTTGAAAGGGATTCCATCCTTCTTCACAAGAATCCGGGTTCGGCCAAGGGGAGAGTGATCGCGTGAAAAAGAACTGGCAACAGAGTGATGAAAAGATGCGACTGTTCATGGAGAGCACCAATTCCCTTATCGCTGTTTTCAATAAGGAAGGACGGTATGAATACGCCAGCCCTTCTCATGAGCGGCTGCTGGGCTTTTCATCTGATGAACTTCTGGGGGCTTCCGGTTTTGACTTTATCCATCCTCAGGAAATCGATCATCTGACCAATATTCTTGCCAGAGGTTTAGCTGGAGAGATCGACAGAATTTATGGCCTTAAATACCGGTCTCTGGACAAGAATGGGCAGGTTCATTACATTGAAGGGAATTTCGATTCGATCCGGGATAACCAGGGAAATCTTAAAAATATCGTTTTTGTGGGAGATGATATTACCAGCCTGAAACAATCCGAAGAAGCGCTGGGCAGGGAAAAAGAAAAATTTCGTATTCTGGTAGAGGCTTTTCCGCTGGGCGTTCTGCTTGTTGATGATACCGGGCGGATTGTCTACATCAATTCCGGATTTTCGGAGATATTCGGATATACGGCAAATAACGTCGCCACTGAAGAGGAATGGTATGCCGCCGCGTTCCCCGATTTTGAATACCGACAACAGATCCTGGAATCCTGGAAGGAAAGAGGTACCGTGGGAACGCGGGAAAGCGCTTTCAACCATAAATACACGGTGACTTGCAAAGATGGTGCCGCGAAAACCATTCTTATTTTTCGGATCCCGCTTGAAAGCGGTGAACGGTTGCTGGTATGTCAGGATATCACCCGTCAGGAATCCATCGAGGCCCAGTTCATGCACGCCCAGAAAATGGAAAGCATCGGCCGCCTGGCCAGCGGCATCGCGCATGATTTTAACAATCTCCTTACGACCATCATCGGTAATGCCGATTTTGCTCTCATGGACCTGAAAAAGGAAGATCCATCGTATGAGGTAATCAGGGAGATCAAGGACGCCGCCGACAGAGCTTCCAACCTTACCCGGCAGTTGTTGGCATTCAGCCGCAAGCAGAGCCGTCATCCGGAAATCCTGAACCTGAACATGAAAATCAGGGAAACGGAAAAAATGCTCAAGCGTCTTATCGGAGAGAACATTAAACTGGAGTTGATGCTGTCTCCGGGCCTCAAAATGGTGAATATGGACCCCGGCCAGGTGGAACAGATCATCATGAACCTGGCTGTCAATGCGCGGGATGCCATGCCTGAAGGTGGGCGGCTGATCATCCAGACGATCAATGTCGAGTTGAACGAAGATGATCATGTCAGCCCGGTCGAGCTTATCCCCGGAGAGTATGTTCTGTTCAGCATGAGCGACAACGGAACCGGCATTCCCCGCGACATCCAGGAACAGGTTTTTGAACCGTTCTTTACCACCAAGGAAAAAGGCAAGGGGACCGGTCTGGGTCTATCCACGGTTTACGGGATCGTCAAGCAGAACCAGGGGAATATTCTTATTTATAGCGAACCCGGAAAAGGGACCACGGTTAAGATATTTCTTCCGGTCGACACAAAACACATTTCCAAAGGGGGAAATGACTCCGGCAAGGAGGTCAGCCTGTACGGAACCGAAACCATTTTGTTGACGGAGGACGAGGACAGAGTCAGAAAAATCGTGGAAATGATGCTGAAACGTTATGGGTACAATGTCATAGCGGCCGCCAACGGTCAGGAGGCGATTCACCTGTTCAAAACCACCGGGAAACCCGTAAAATTGCTGCTGACGGATATGATCATGCCGGGCATAAACGGGCTGGAACTCGCGAAAACATTGCGGGAGATGAGGCCGGAATTGAAGGTGCTGTGCATGTCCGGTTATACGGACAGCGCGCTTTACGAGGGGATTCGGGATGAAGGGTTCGCTTTTCTTAACAAGCCTTTTGCACCGAAGGTACTGGTGGGGAAGATCCGGGAACTTTTGGATGAATAACAATTCCGTAATGGAATACAGGGAGAAGAAATGGCGGAAATACTGATTATTGATGATGACGAGAGCATATGCCGCCTCTTTTCGAGGGCTATATTACGGATGGACCATCTATCCGATCAGGCGCAGACGCTTGCGGAGGGCATGGAAAAAATCCGGAACGGCCGATTTGATCTGGTCCTGCTGGATGTCCGGCTTCCCGACGGCAACGGACTGGAAGCGGTGCCAGGCATTCTCAGAACTCCGGGGGAGCCGGAGGTGATGATCATTACCGGACAGGGGGACCCGGACGGCGCGGAAATGGCGACCCGTAGCGGCGCCTGGGCTTACGTGGAAAAGCCGCCGGTGATGGAACAACTCATTCTTCATATCCGACGCGCCCTCCAATTCCGCGAGCAGAAGAATCTGGCCCGGAAACCACTGGTCATGAAACGGGAATACATCATCGGTTCCAGTCCGGCGATCACGGATTGTCTGGAAAAAGCGGCCCTGGCTTCGGCCTCCGAAGTTACCGTACTGCTGACCGGAGAAACCGGTACCGGTAAAGAACTTTTTGCGCGGGCCATCCATTATAACAGTCGCTGGGCGGATAAAAGTTTTGTGCCCGTGGATTGCGCCTCCCTTTCGGAAACCCTGGCGGAAAGTATTCTGTTCGGTCATGTTAAAGGCGCCTTTACCGGCGCCGACCGGGATCGCAAGGGACTGATCCGGGAAGCCGACGGCGGAACGCTTTTTTTAGATGAGGTCGGCGAGTTGTCTCTGGATCTTCAGAAAAGTTTTCTGCGGGCGCTTCAGGAAAAACGCGTTCGTCCGGTCGGTTCGGAAAAAGAGATCGAATGCCGTTTCCGACTGGTTGCCGCCACCAACCGTGACTTGGAAAGGATGGTCGATGAAGGAAAATTCCGCGGAGATCTGCTCTATCGCATCCGCACCTTTGCCATAAAATTGCCGCCACTCCGTCAACGGGGAACCGATTACCGGGAGCTGGCCACCAACTGCATTAAAGCCTTCTGTGAACGGGAAGGGATTGAGGTCAAAAGCGTTTCCCCGGATTTTTTTGAGACCCTGGCGGCTTATTCCTGGCCTGGAAACGTCCGGGAACTGATCAGCGCCATTGAAAGCGCTTTGAGCGTAGCACGATTTGCTCCCATGCTGTACAGCCGGTATCTGCCGGATGACATTCGTGTCCACCAGGCCCGGCAGAACGTGAGCGGTACCGAGTCAGCGGAAAAATCGGAAAGTATTCAGCCGGTCCTGCCCAGTCTTAAGAAGTTCCGTGATGATGCCGTGGCTCACGCCGAAAAGAATTACCTTGTAGATTTGATGCGCGTCACCAGCGGCGCCGTGTCCGAGTCCTGCCGCATTTCCGGTCTTTCCCGCTCCCGTCTTTATACCCTATTGAAAAAATATCGTATTCAGAATTCCGATTAACTCGGTTTCCCCAGATTTTTTTCGCGAGTGTATGCCGCGCCTTTTATTTTACAGATTTATTATATCCTGATTTCATGCCTTCACCGGATGATGAGCTGTCAGACGGTACATGTCCTGAACCGCGGTACAATGCGCAAACTTAAGTCTTACCGGCGATATCCGTATTATCCCTGCGAATCTTACATATCATATAATTACTATTGCCTTCTTATACTATAACAATATTCATGATTATTATTACTTAATATAATTATAAAATTCCGACAATCTTCGTATCCTCACCCATAGAAGAAAATTCTGCACCACGCAATATCGATCTGTCCGGCAGAACAAATAAAAGCGCACTAACTTCCATTCTTTTTAATAACTATCTGTTATTATTTCGTTATATTTATTTACTTGTTTTGGCATGATGATTGCTAAGACGGACAAGTAATGAAGACAGACCATTTTGTTTCGGGTATCGCTCCGGTGGTCCGTAACAAAAATAATGACTAAACCAGTAAAATTTAGGAGAAGATGAAATGAAAAAAACATTAATACATTTTATTTTCGTTCGTAATGTTCTGGTGACGACCCTCCTGTACCTGCTGGTCGTTTCCCCGGCGGCGTTTGCCGACATTATTACCACCTCTTACACGAATTCATCCGGCCAGGCGGAATCGTCTTTTCTGATGCGGTGCAACAATAACGGTTTTGCCGTAGGATTGGCGGGAAATTCTGTTTTTGAAGAGTATTTGAATTTTTGCATGTCGAAAAAACAGATCCCCCCCATTAACGGTCTGATCTGTTCGGATGTGAACAGTCCGTCCACGTCAACGACCGTCTATGCCCCTGTTCAGGCAGAGGTCAACGGTGTTGTTTATTCGCTGGAAAAGCTGAAAAGTGACGGGTGGTTGATCGACCATCTTTTTCTCCCCTTTGATATCAACGATCACGATACTATTGTCGGCAGTGTTATCTTTACGACCGTTGATCCCAAGGCACCAATTGTCTCCCTGCCGTTTATCGCCGACAAGCCATGGAATACCCCGAAAGTCATCTTCGGATTCAACGACAACGGTTGCGCGCAGCCATCAATGCCGGTTTCAGGATACAAGGAAACAGTATCCGCATTCGCCACCGGAATTAACAACTCCGGTGACATCGTCGGAGCCATAATCGGGATGGGTGAAAACAATAATTATGTATCATTACAACAAGGGATCGTTTTTAATCAATCGGTCGTCGGCGACGGCTTGCTCTCCGCCGATGAGTTTTCGGTGTTCAATTGCGGCGATAGCGTGCTGACCTGTCCTCTTTCCATCAATAACGCTGGAGCCATTAGTGGTATTGTCTTTAATTTCAAATATTGTCTAAATGAAGACAGCTTAATCCTTTCCCTGGATGGAAACTATCTCCTCTCCGACGACAACATGACCATCCCGGCCGGTCCTTCATCTCCTTCAGAATCGATACAGAAAATAAAGTACACTGAAGTTATCGGTTTTGTGAAATCAAACGGTGCCGCTGACAATGATTTTGTTTCGGTCGATTTTGTCGACACATCGACGATCGAAGGTTCGGAACAGCCGGGCATTGTCGAAGTTTACGCTACGATTCCTTACACGATCCTTGACTCCGGAGAGGTGTTGATCGCATACACGAACAGCAGACCGGACAGCAGCAGTTGGATAACGTTAAATCAGTTAGTGGCCGCAACGATTGATCCCGATCAGCCACCGATCCAGATAAATTCCTCGTCGTTTTCATTCCGTAAAGCGCTCCTGCCGGATTATAAACGTGCGGTAAACCAGGGCGCCGGGCCATCCAATGCATTATCTTATGCTTACGGCGATTTCAACTTATCGAAAATCGGGGTAGGCGGATATACGACCGACGGTATCATGATAAAACCGTTTATCAACAACCCATATGTCAAGGTAAAATGATATCGATAAACCAGACGACAACATAACATGAATCCTATTTTCATCGGCAGGCATAATCCATATGCCTGCCGATTTTTTTACTGATGCACGATTGAATCCGAATCGGATTTGAAGGCAGGAGAATATCTGTATTTAAAGAAATGGTCCGAAATGTTCCGCTATGCAGAACAATTCCTGCGGCGGAGAACATGCCGATTAATGTCCCTCACTCAGGATTCATTTAAACATATTGATATCTTTGAATAAAAAATTTCCGTCCGATTGGCATATGGATTGCTCTTTAGAAAGTAAACGTTTTCGAAACCAAACCAACCTTACAATGAGGAGGGAACCATGAAAAACAATCTGGAAAAAAGGCGATGTCATCGGTTTCAAATTCCCGGCGCTTATGTCCGTTATCAGCGGGGAGGTGTCTGGAAGATGATCAGTCACTTAAGCCCCCGGAAAGAGCTGGCCAATATCAGTAAGGGCGGGCTGTGCTTTGATGATGATGAAAAGCTTAATCTCGGTGATAAGGTGACGGTTTATCTGTATCTGCCGCACGGTCCCAGCCTGTCAATCAAGGGGTCCGTCGTCTGGAAAGGCGGCAGTGAGTACACCGGTTATTCCATCGGAGTGCAGTTTGCCGCCTACAAAAACGGTTTCGGATATAACCCCATGGAAGTGCTCGACGCGATGCGAACCCTGGAGGCTATTTATTCGGATCATTGCGATGAAGTTCGACGGGTCGCCTGAAACACCGCGGATGACGAAAGGAAAACATATGCGCCGCCGGATTTTATTCTCCATCGCAGTCCTGCTGATTACCGGAATCGGTTTCCTGGTGGGTGCTCCGGCGCAAGCCGAAGCGCTTGAATACCGGCAGATCCCGGGCGTCATCCATGTCCACTCCACATTCAGCTCCGGGAAGTACAGTCTCGGGGATCTGGTTACCATGGCTTCCGCTTCCGGCGTGGAAGTGCTGGCGCTGACGGATCATGACTGGGTCGCCATGGAATACGGCCTGGCACCGCTCCGCGGGTTGGTCAAAGTAAGGAAAGAACTGCCGTCCGTCCTGCGAAACGGTGTCCGGGATTATCTGGATCAGATTCACGCCCTGAATATTTCACAGAATGAGGTCGTTCTGTTGCCAGGGGTTCAATCCTCACCGTTTTACTATTGGTCCGGCAATCCTGTCACCAGCGGTTTAACGGCCCATGATTATCGCAAGGAATTGATCGCCGTCGGCATGTTTTCCGTCGCGGATTATGAGCACCTGCCGGTTCCTCATAAATCGGGCATTTCCGGCCTTTCCGCCGGAAGTCTGCTCCTCTGGCTGGGTGTGGCCGTTTTCTTCACCGCGGGGATATGGCAATATCGACGGGAAAGACGGCGATGGAGAATCATAGCCATCGCCGTAACTGCAGTAATGTTGTTGTACAATTATCATCCTTTTCACGTTTCCGCATATGATCCCTACCACGGCCCACGCGGTGAAGCGCCCTACCAGGATTATATCGATTATGTTCAGTCCCGTGGAGGCCTGGTTTTCTGGAGTCATCCCGAATCGAATTATTCCACCAACGGCAGGCCGTTAGGTCCGATTCAGATGCAGACGGACCCCTATCCGGAGGCGCTGGTTCGTACCCGGAGATATACCGGGTTCGCCGCCATTTACGGGGATACCGCCAGGGCGCAGAATCCCGGGATGCATTGGGACGAAACGTTACTTGAATATTGCGCCGGTTTCAGGGACAGGCCGGTCTGGGCGATCGCGGAGGCCGATTTCCACGGTGCCGGCGGGGACGAAGCACTGGATCGTTATCAGACCATATTCCTGGTAAAAGAGAAGACCCGATCGGCGGTAATGGACGCCATGGCTCATGGACGTATGTATGCCGTCATCAAACAGGGTGCAACCCGTCCCCGACTGGATGATTTCAGGTTGACGAACAACGTCGGAGGTCGGACGGCTGTTTCCGGTGAGTGTCTGTCCGGTGTCATTACACCGGAAATATCGGGTCGCATCTCCACATTGGACAACCGGAGTTATGCGACCGAAGTGACGATCATTAAGAACGGTCAGGTGCTGCAGGTGATCAATGGCCGGACGCCTTTTGATTTTAATGTCGTTGATCCGTCTCCCGCGCCGGGAAAAAATGCCTATCGACTGGAGGCGAGGCTTCAAAATGCGGGACGGATCATATCGAACCCGATATTTGGAGAATGCGCCGACGGCATAATCGTTGCCCGGAACGACATATGAATAGAGGAGGCGGTCTCGGGTATGGAGAAGACGATGAAAGCGCTGATCATTGAGAAGGGGAAAACCATCCTCCCCCTTCTGGAAGATACCGGCTGCGTATTTTCATGCGCGCAAGCACATGACGCCCTGGCGGCAAAAAAACGGATCGAGTCGGACGGGTATCAACTGGTAATTATGAATTGCCAGATGCCGGGACTGGATGGTTTATCCCTGGTCCGTCATATCCGTCGGAGAGATTTCCCCGGCGGCGTCCATATTGGTGATCATTCCGGCTGTGTATACATCATCGTCACCGGATGTCCGGATGATGAAACCATCCTGAACGCCTGTCTTGCATCGGGTGTGGATGATGTCCTGGCCCGGTCGGCCGGGCCTTGGGAGATAAAAAAAAGTTTGCGGACGGCTCATCGAATCCTGTCGCTGAATCACCTGCTCAGCCGGACTGCCGCAAAAATGGCGGAACTGCAGGTACCGGCCGCTATTGGCCGGCTCGTGCCAGGTATCGCTCATGAGATAAACAACCCCCTGGGTTTTATTGACGGCAATTTTTCCGTTCTGGCGGATTACTGCCGGCGGTTGAGCGAAGCGGTTTGTACCGGCCGGACGAACGACCCGTCAGACGAAAGGGCTCAAAAGGTATCTTCCGGTCAACAAAACCGGTCGACAACAGCTCTGGATACGGTTCTGTCAGATCTGTTTCCGCTTCTGGATGAAACCCGTGACGGTCTGGAAAGAATGAAGAACCTGATCAGGGACCTTCAGCGGGTATCCCAATTTGACGATGGACATCCGATGGATATCGACATCAATGACTGTCTGAAGTCGGTGCTGAATGTTTTGTGGAACGAATTGAAATACAAGGCAGTTGTCAATAAACATTTTGACCGTATTCCGATGGCCCGGGTCTGTCCCGGGCAGATTCATCAGGCCTTTATGAATCTGCTGCTTCAGACCGCCCACGCCATGAGGGAGAACGGCGAAATCAACATAACCACGTCTTATGGAAACGGCCGGATAACGGTAATCATCGCTGCCGGACGGCCGGCTCCGGGGGCAGGAGACCTCGCTTTTATTACGGTCGATGACCGAACCGAAGCCGGGTTTGATTTACTGCCGGCCAGGGCTGTTATCCGGCGTCATGACGGATCCCTGGAAATGGTAAGCGAAGCGGAAGCCGGAGTTGCCTTCCGGGTGCGGTTGCCGGCCGAGTAATTGATAACCGTTCATCATTCGAAACAATCACCAATCTCTATTGGTTAAGCGGATTTCACCCCATCGCCTGTTATCCCTTTTACCGCAACAAAGATGTTCGGATATTTCCGACAACCGGCCTGATTTCTCCATTTGTTCTGTATGGCGGAACAAATCCTGCAAAGCGGAACGGCGGAGCCGGGTAATACTCCCCAACTGTTATTATAAAATATTGATTTTATAAATAATAATATTTTAGATCTAATTGGCATGTGACTTGCTTTTTAGAGGAGGGAAAGCGGATCATTAAATACGTCGTCTTTAAGGCGGCAGGTTGTATCACCATCAGAAAACAACTTTTTTTGAAAAACAGGAGGGGAGAAAATGGATAATCAAAGCGGCCTGTTAATCGTTGATGATGAAAAGAATATCCTGGCCAGTCTTAATCGTGTGTTGCAGAATGAAGGATATCCGATTTTTACCGCCACGTCCGGGAAGGAGGGGCTGGAGATCCTCACCCATGAGAACATCGGCGTGGTGGCATCCGATTTAATGATGCCGGAAATGGACGGCGTCAAATTCCTGGAAAAAGTTTCCGAGATCAAACCGGATACGGTGCAGATTCTGCTGACGGGCAACGCCAGTCTGGATATCGCCATCGAAGTGATTAATCGCCTGGGGCTTTTCTGTTTTATCGTCAAACCCTGGAAAACGGAAATGCTCAAAAGCGATATCAGCCGGGCCTTTGACAGATACCGGCTGGTATCCGAAAATAAGCGATTGTATCGACTGACGGTGGAACAGAACACGCAGCTGGCGGATCTGAATCAGACCCTGGAAGAACGGGTAAAAATCAGAACCCACCTCCTGGAAGAAGCCGTCGATGAAACCATTTTCATTATGGCCCGTATTGCCGAAAAAAAGGATAATCAAGCCGAGGGACATATTTACCGGGTCAGCACCATCGCCTTCGATCTGTGCAAAGAACTCGGGCTGAGCGATGAAGAAGCGCAGAAGATCAGTCTGTTCAGCCTGGTCCACGATATCGGCAAGGCGGCCGTCAGTGACGCCATTCTGAAAAAGACGGACCCCCTTACGGACAAGGAAAGAAAAAAGTTCCAGTCCCATACCTTGGCGGGCGAAGAGATGATGGGCGTCAAACCTTTTTATCAGATCGCCCGGCAAATCGCCCGAAGTCACCATGAGCACTGGGACGGTTCAGGCTATCCGGACCAATTACGGGGCAAGGATATCCCTCTGGCGGCGCGGATCGTGGCGGTTGTGCATGAATTTGACGCGCTTATTCATAGCGGGGCGACAAAAGGAAAACCCGCCGTCTTCGAAGCGATCAAGGAAATCCGCCTGTTATCCGGAATTAAATTCGACCCTAAAATCGTGGAAACGTTTATCAGAATGCAGATCGCCCGGTTGAGTCAGCAGAAGCCGAGCGATGACAGGAAAGCGGTTGCCGCTCAATAGCTAACGATAGATATTGGTAAATGCTGGGTGACGCCATGGAACTGAATCGAAAACGCCTGGTCTTTTTCAGCCGGTTACTGGTCATCATTACCATTGCCTATATCATGGTGCTGGCGCCGGCCGGCGACAATTTCCGCTTGTGGGGATATGGCTTTATCGCGTTTTATCTGGCCACCAATCTGATCATTCATTATCTGCCCGACCGATTTTTCTCCCATCCGGCCGTGTTCTACTGCATTGTTCTGGTGGATTGCGTTTTAATAGTCACCGGCATTTATCTCTCCGGAATGGAAGGGTCGGATCTGTACCTGATTTTTTTTGTAATCGTCTGTCTGGCCACCCTGGGTTCGGAACTGCGGAATCTGATTATCGCCAGCGTCCTGTTTGTGATGATTTACGGCTGGCTTTTATACCGGCAGGGTCTGTTGCAGGGGGATATGGCGGTCAGCTATTGCCTTCGGCTTCCCTTCATTCTGGTCGTGGCGCTTTTCCTGGGATATATCGTCGATCTTCAATCCCGGGCACAGAAAGAGCGTCTGGCGGCTTCCGAGAACCGGTACCGGGTGTTTGTGAATAAGCTGCCGGTGGGAATTTATCAGCAGACCATCGGCGACAACAGCCGTTTTCTTCTGATGAACAATTGCTTCTTTGAGATGTTCGGTTATGACCGGAAAGATTTACAGGGGAAGGAAACGGACGCTATTTATGCCAGACAGGAGCAGAGACAGGATATGTTCCGCAGGCTGGAGCGTGAAAAACACGTGGAAGGATTCTCTCTGGATCTTCGTCGCCGGGATGGATCGGTTTTCAATGGCACCGTTTGGGCAAGAAAATATAATGACGACAATCGGGAGATCATCGAGGGTGTCATCATCGATGTAACGGAATTGAAAGAAGCGGAAAATGCGCTGAAAGCCATGGAACGACAACTTCAACAGGCCCAGAAAATGGAAGCTATCGGCGTCCTGGCCGGAGGTGTCGCCCACAATTTCAATAACAATCTGATGAGTATTCTGGGGCATGTTTCCGCCATGCTGCTGGACAGGAAGCCGTCCGACCCCGACTACGAACCGCTCAGGAGCATCAGCCTGGCCATCAGGGAGGCCGCTTCTCTGACCCGGAATCTGCTGGGATTTGCCCGGGGCGGCGCCTATGAGGTCTTGCCGCTTGACCTGAACGAACTGGTGGTCAACGAAGATCGCATTTTCAGCAGTGCCAGCAAAAGCGTGCGAATACACGAACAACTGGGAGAAAGCCTCTGGGCGGTGGAAGCCGATAGGAGTCAGCTCCAGCAGGTCATGATGAACCTGTACGTCAACGCGGCCCAGGCCATGACCAAAACCGGCTCGGGCGACATATTTGTCAGCACCGCCAACGTTCTGTTGGATGAAAGCATCGTAAGGTCCCATCATTTGCCCCCGGGCAGATATGTCAAAATCGCCGTCCGGGATACGGGCTGCGGCATGGATGAGACCGTAATGGGAAAAATATTCGACCCGTTTTTTACTACTAAAATGCCCGGGGAAGGCACCGGATTAGGACTTTCGTCGGTTTACGGCATCATAAAAAACCATAACGGTTTTATCGAAGTAGACAGCAGGCCGATGCAAGGATCCGTTTTTACAATTTATCTTCCGGCAACGGACAAAATCGTCGTCCGCGATGACGAGCGTCCTCCGGAAGAAGTGAAAAAAGGATCGGGGGTTATTCTGGTCGTAGATGATGAGGAGATGGTCCTGAAGTCTTGTGAACGGTTGCTGAAACGGTTGAACTATCATGTCCTTACGGCTCAGAACGGATTAGCGGCGATGGATATTTATCGGGAACGCGGCCAGAATGTTGATCTGGTTATGCTGGACATGCTGATGCCGGAAATGAGCGGCGGCGTAATATTTGAGAGACTCAAGGAAATGAACCCGGATATAAAAGTATTGCTTTCCAGCGGGTACAGCCTGAATGAACAGGCCCGGGACATCCTTTCCCGCGGATGCCGGGGGTTTATTCAGAAGCCCTTTGACGTGGGTGAGCTATCAAAAAAAATAACGGAAATTATCAGTGGACAGGAGCGCGGAACGAGGCCTGTTCAATGCGCTGGTGGCGAAAAATGCAGACAACAACCATTTAATGAGGTGAGGATATGAACAGAATCCTGATTGTTGATGACAATCGACAGGCATTGAATACCATGAGAATGTTTTTATCCAGGTTCGGGGAGGAGGTTGACGTGATGACGGCCGATGGCGGAGAGACAGCCATTCAAATCCTGAAAGAAGAACAAGTCGATCTGGTCATTACGGACCTGGTGATGCCTGGAGTCGACGGTTTGTCTCTGCTTGCTCATATCAATGAACACCATCCCCGAACCCTGTGCATTGCCATGACGGGTTTCGCGACGGAGAACGTGGTCCGTATGCTTCCGAACAGCCTTCTATATTTCATGCGGAAACCGTTTAAGCTCAATGAATTGCTTGATACCGTCCGGAAAAGCCTTAAAGAGAAGCCGCCGGGAGGTACGGTTGGCGGGATTTCGATTTCCAGTTTTTTGAAATTAATTGAAATGGATGAAAAATCATGCGCGCTGGATGTCGTTCTGGAAGATAACAGAAAAGGAACATTTTTTTTCCGGGAAGGGGTTTTGTTGGATGCGGTCTTTGGAAATCTGTTCGGCAAAGAGGCCGCCCTTGAAATGATCATGATCGAAAGCAGGATGGTGTTTACATTCCGCCCGCTATCCCACCACAATATGATCAGACGGATCAAAAGCCGGATTATGGATTTGATGATTACGGCCGCCTACCTGCAGGATCAAGACGCGTTCATACCGATAGAGCATTCTACCGGCTAACCATGTCCGATGAGGGCGGTGCTGTCATCATACTTAATCAGGGCGTAGGGAGTTGCTCCGGATTTATCGGCGGCCGATTTTTCGCATAATTATTGTTTGATCCCGGACTGTTCTGAGCTATATTAATAAATAGATCCACACACGGGGGGGGCAATAATGACCAACAACCATCCGGCCGGTAAATCAGAACCGATGACGTCATCCGGGAATCGATCCATCCTTTATTCCGGTCTGATTGCTACCTTCGCGGCTCTGGTGATCGCCGGGATTCTGTTCGGCTGGGAAACCGTGCGGCAGACCGACCGGGAAATGCGCGAGCGCCTGTTGCTGCAAGCCCGTCTGGCGGCCGCAATGGTGGATATGGAACAGGTCCGTTCACTTTCCGGTACCGGAGCCGATCTTGAAAATCCAGCATACATGAGGCTCAAACGGCAGTTCGCCTCCGTCAGGCAGGCTCATGATCAATGCCGCTTTGTATATCTGATGGGCCGTGGGCCGGACGGCAAAATTTTTATCTTCGTGGATAACGAACCGCCCGACTCAAGTGATTACTCTCCTCCCGGCCAGATATACGATGAAGCATCGGCTGGATTTCATGGCGTCTTTCTCGGCAGCGGGGAATCCGTGGAAGGCCCGGTATCGGATCGCTGGGGAAGCTGGGTTTCAGCCCTGATCCCGTTGCGAGAGCCTGATACAGGAGCCTTGGTCGCTGTTTTCGGCCTGGATATCGACGCCCGCGATTGGCAACGGATGGTTCTGTCGTCCGCCGTCATGCCCATGGGGATGACGGCGGTGCTGATCATTCTCCTGGCCATGAGTTACGCCCTGGCCTTCTCGCGGCGCCGTGCCCTGGATCACCAGGAGAAGCTGCAAGAAAACCGGGAAATACTGGCGCGATTATCCGATGAAACCGAAAAACAGCGGCGGCTGATGGAGTCGCTGCTCGATGCCATACCCGCTCCGGTATTTTTTAAGGACAGAAACGGTGATTATCTGGGCTGTAACCCGGCTTTTGAAAAGATAACGGGCGTAACCAAAACCGATATTATCGGCAAGAAGCCCCATGACCTGTGGCCCGAGCAGTTCAGCTCGACTTACATCGACCGGGATATGGAACTGCTTGCCGCCGGCGGCAGGCAGCAATACGAATTCCAATATCCCGGCGCCGACGGATCCGAACGGGACGTCATTTTTTACAAGTCTACATTTATTGACGCGAAGGGTGAAATCGACGGAATCGTCGGCGTCATGCTGGATATCACCGAACGGAAAAAAGCGGAAGAACAACTGCGCCGGCTGAAACTCGCCGTGGAACAGACTATTGACGGACTCGCCGTGGCCGATCTCGATGGAAAAGTCGTTTTCACCAACAAGGCCTGGGCCGATATGCACGGTTATGACACAGCCGATCTTGTCGGCCGTCATCTCGGCATATTCCATACCGAAGAACAGATGAGGGAGCATGTCCGGCCATTTAACGAAAAAGTGAGGATCGCGGGCAGTTTTCATGGTGAAGTCGGTCATGTCCGTAAGGATGGGTCCGTTTTTTTGACCTGGATGAGTACTGCCCTGATGCATGACGAGCAGATGCAACCCGTCGGCCTGGTGGCCGTGGCCCGGGACATCAGCGAACAGAAAAAAACTGAGGAAGAACTTATCCGATTACGACTGGCCATTGATCAGGTCGGCGACATGATCGTGATCACCGACACGCAAGGGATCATACAATACGTCAACCCGGCCTTTGAGCAGGTCACGGGGTATGGTCGACGCGAAGCCGTCGGACAGAATCCGCGTATCATGAAGAGCGGCCGGCAGGATCAGGTATTTTATGAAAACCTGTGGGCAACCATCACCTCCGGCCGGACCTGGCAGGGCCGCATGATCAACCGTCGCAAGGACGGCACTTTTTTTACCGAGGACGCCACCATCTCTCCGGTTCATGATGCCGCCGGT
Organism: Thermodesulfobacteriota bacterium; assembly: GCA_040753795.1. Taxonomy (NCBI): domain Bacteria; kingdom Pseudomonadati; phylum Thermodesulfobacteriota; species Thermodesulfobacteriota bacterium. Next base: position 6,876 of record JBFMDX010000030.1, on the reverse strand, counting down.
CGCATCGTCAATTTCGTTGCCGTCAAAAGGGACATAACCGAACATATCCGGCTGACGACCCAGCTTCAGCATTCGCAGAAAATGGAAACCGTCGGCCGGCTGGCCGGAGGCGTGGCCCATGATTTTAACAATATGCTCAATGTGATTATCGGACATGCTGAAATGGCCGATGAAGGACTGGCGCCGGATGATCCGTTTCATCAAGACATACAGGAAATTCTCGGCGCGGCCCGGCGATCCGCCGAAATCACGCGACAACTCCTGGCTTTTGCCCGCAAACAGACGATCACGCCCGAAGTACTCGACCTGAATGCCATGGTGGAAGGAATGCTCAAGATGCTGCGGCGCATCACCGGCGAAGATATCGACCTTGTCTGGCATCCGTATCCCGGTTTGTGGCCGATAAATATTGACCCCGGACAGGTGGATCAGATCATGGCCAATCTTATGGTTAACGCCAGTGAAGCTATTACCGGAGCAGGCCGGATCATCGTTGAAACCGCTAATATGACCCCCGACGAAACCTTCTGCGCCAATTATGATGGCCTGGTTCCCGGAGATTACGTTCACCTGTCCATCAGCGACAACGGCCGGGGCATGGACCAGGCCATGCTGGTCAAACTATTTGAGCCTTTTTTTACCACCAAGAGGGTAGGGGAGGGCTCAGGCCTGGGGCTGGCCACGGTCTACGGCATCGTCAAGCAGAACAACGGATACATCTATGCCGAGAGCGAACCGATGACAGGCACGACCTTCCGGATTTTTCTGCCCCGTCACACGGTTCAACCTGGTCAACACCGGGCAATCGCCTCCGCGGAAATATCCCCAGGCAGGGGCGCTATTGTTCTGATTGTTGAAGATGAGGCGTCTATCCTGAAGTTGGCCAGACGTATTCTGGAACGACAAGGGTACATGATCCTGACCGCCGGATCTACGGCTGAAGCACTGGCGTTGGCGGAAGGGCACAAGCCGCCGATTGATCTGCTGATTACTGACGTTATAATGCCGGGAATGAACGGCCGGGAACTGTTTGAACGCCTGCGGCTCTTTCATCCGGATGTCCAGGTGTTGTACATGTCCGGTTACACGGCTGATATCATCGGGCAGCGGGGGGTGTTGACCGATGAAGTTCATTTTATTCACAAGCCTTTTTCCAATCAGGATTTGGTGGATAAGGTGAAGGAAACATTGAACGCCTGACGGCGTCACTACAAACGGGTGATACCCGTAACGTGAGCGTGCGTTGTTCGTAGTGTGCCTTTGTTCGTAGTGTGCCCGTAAGGGCATCATTAATGCGAGACAGGCTCCGTTCGTAGTGTGCCCGTAAGGGCATCATTAATGCGAGACAGGCTCCGTTCGTAGTGTGCCCGTAAGGGCAT